>JAGVUW010000212.1 GCA_019136035.1 Verrucomicrobiota bacterium
GGTGCGCCGCCTGGGTGACCGTGACGCCGCCGCCGCGGATGCCGTCGCCAGCGCGCCGGCGGGGCGTCCCGTGTGAACGATCCGGGCTGCGGCGCGGCTGCGGCCCAGCCCCTCCGCCGGGCGCCGTGCTCCGCGCGACTGCCGTTTCCCGGGCGCTGTTGGCGCCCGGGAGGTCCGCGGACGGCGCCGTGGACCTCCTCGGTGCTCCACCCGTCGGCGCCTCTGGCGCCGGTGTCGCCGCGGGGGTATGGTCTTTGTCGTCGCGTCGGTTCGCGGTGTTCCCACCCATGGAAAGGTCGCACGGCATATGTCGATTCTGTTTGCGCTTGGACTGACGGTCTTCGCCGGCCTGGCCACCGGCGTCGGCAGCGCCCTGGCGTTCTTTGCCAAGCGGACCAACTACCGCTTCCTGTCGGTGGCGACCGGCTTCTCGGCCGGCGTCATGCTCTACGTCTCCTTCGTCGAGATCCTCCACAAGGGCGCCGTCGCCCTGACTGCGGCCTACGGGGAGGTCCTCGGCAACTGGGTCAACGTCGCCTCCTTCTTCGGCGGCATCGCGGTGATTGCTCTCATTGACAATCTGATTCCTTCGGCGGAGAACCCGCACGAGATGCACTCCAAGGCCGAGATCGAGCCACTGCATGACCGCAGCAAGGCCGCGCCCGACTTCCAGGCCATCGCCGACCACCCCGAGACGGCGCCGCCCGGGGCGCATGACCACCGCGTCGCGCATGACAAGCTCCTGCGCATGGGGCTGTTCACGGCCCTGGCCATCGGCATCCACAACTTCCCCGAGGGCCTGGCGACCTTCCTGGCGGCGCTGCAGGACCCCGGCCTGGGCGTGGCGATTGCCGTGGCCATCGCGCTGCACAACATTCCCGAGGGCATCAGCGTGGCCGTGCCGATCTACTACGCTACCGGCGATCGCCGGAAGGCCTTCCTCTACTCTCTTCTCAGCGGCCTGGCCGAGCCCGTCGGGGCCGTGGTGGCGTACTTCCTCCTGCGCTTCTTCCTTGGCGGCGCCGATGGCGCCATTCCGCCGCAGGTTCTCGGGATCCTCTTTGCGGGCGTGGCGGGCATCATGGTCTACATCAGCCTGGATGAACTGCTGCCGACGAGCCGCGCCTTCGGCCGCAACCACGACAGCATCCTCGGCCTGGTCGCCGGCATGATCATGATGGCGCTGAGCCTGCTTCTGATGCAGTAGGTCGCGCCGGGGCGCATGGCAGTCAGGATGACGAGCAGGTCCACGGCGCCGCCCGTGGGCCTGGTTCACCGTCGGCGCGGTGGACCTGCTTCTCTGCGGCGTTCGGGCTGTTGCCCAGGGGGAAGATTCTGGAAGACAGGGGCATAGTCATGCCGTTGCGCCGTGTGATTCTGGTGCAGCCGCGGGGCTTCTGTGCGGGCGTCGAGCGCGCCGTAGCGATGGTCGACCGGGCGCTGGCGCGGCACGGCCGGCCGCTGTACTGCTACCGCGAACTGGTGCACAACCGCTACGTCGTCGATGACCTGGCCCGTCGCGGCGTCGTCTTCGTCGACCGTCTCGAGGCCGTGCCCGAGGGCGCTGCGGTGGTCTTCAGCGCCCATGGCGTGGCCCCGGCTGTCTACGCTGAGGCCGCGGCGCGGGGCCTCGTGGCCATTGACGCGACCTGTCCCTTCGTGGCCAAGGTCCACGCCGAGGTCCGGCGCTTTGTGAAGCAGGGCTGCACGGTTCTGCTCATTGGTCATCGCGGTCATGACGAGGTCCGCGGCATCGTCGGCGAGGCCCCGGAGCGCATCCTCGTCATCGAGAGTCGCTCCGAGGCCGAGGCGATCGCGGTGCCGGACCCCGCCGCGGTGGCGACGGTGACCCAGACGACCCTGAGCGTCACCGAGACCGCGGCGGTCGTGGCGGTGCTGCGGCGGCGTTTTCCCACGCTGTGCACGCCGGCCGGCAGCGACATCTGCTACGCCACGCAGAACCGGCAGGAGGCCGTCGTCGAACTGGCGCGCCATGCCGACATGGTCCTGGTCCTCGGCGCCGTCAACAGCTCGAACACCAACCGCCTGGTCGAGGTGGCCCGCGCCGCCGGCGGCCGCGCCGAACTGATCAGCCGGCCGGAGGAACTGGCGTCTCTCGACCTCGGCGCCGTCGAGACGGTCGGCGTCACCGCCGGGGCCTCGACCCCCGAGTCGCTCGTGCAGGACCTCATCGCGGCACTGCGCCAACGCGGTGCCGACGAGGTCGTCGAGCTGAGCCTGGGCCGTGAGGATGTCCATTTCGACACACCGTCAGGAGACGCGGAGGGCTGAGCCGTGAAACCAACCCAGGCCGGTGCTGCCGAGGTGGCCGATCGCGTTGCCGTCATCGGCGCGGGCCTGGGCGGCCTCGCTGCCGCGGTGACCCTGGCCGCGGCCGGCTTCAAGGTCGACATCTTCGAGAAGAACCGCCACCTCGGCGGCAAACTCAACCGCCTGGTCCAGGATGGCTTTGGCTTCGACCTCGGGCCGTCGATCCTGACCCTCCCGCAGATCTTCCGGCAGCTCTTCGAGCGTGCCGGCCGGTGTTTCGATGACTACGTGCCCCTGCGGCCAGTCCTGCCGCACTGGCGCAATGTCTTCGAGGATGGCACCGTCATCGACCTCGACCCGGATCCCGTGCGCATGCATGCCGAGCTGGCCAAGGCCGGCCCGGACCTCGAGGGGCCCTACGAGGCCTTCCTCGAGTACAGCCGCCGGCAGTACGACCTGGTCGACGAGGGCTACTTCCGCCATGGCCTCGATACCCTGCCGCAGTTCCTCCGGCACTACGGCTGGCGGATCTTCAGGCTCGACCTCTTCAGCACCATGCACCGCTCGGTCTGCCGGCGCCTCCCCAGTCCCTACCTGCGCGATATCTTCGACTTCTTCATCAAGTACGTCGGCTCCTCGGCGCTCCGCGCCCCGGGCTTCATGAATCTCATGCCGCACATCCAGTTCGGTTACGGCCTCTGGTATGTCGACGGCGGCATGCACCGCCTGGCGCTCGGCCTGGAGCGCCTCCTGCGCGAACTTGGCGTCGGCATCCACACTGACTGCGAAGTCACCGGCATCGAGCGTGCCGCCGGGCGGGTCACCGGCGTCGTGGCGGGCGGGGCGCGCCACGCCGCAGACTGGGTCGTCTGCAACATGGAGGTGCGCCCGGCCTGCGAGCGCCTCCTGGCAGCGCCACCCGCGGCCCTGCGGCGGCTGGACCGCTTCGAGCCGGCCTGTTCCGGGCTGGTCATCCACCTCGGCGTCAACCGCGTCTACGACCTCCTGGCCCATCACAACTTCTTCTACTCGGCGCATCAGGCCGAGCACTTCGACACCGTCTTCCGCCGCCACGAGCTGCCGACGGACCCGACCCTCTACGTCGTGGCGCCGTCGCGCACCGACCCCGCCGTCGCCCCGCCTGGGTGCGACGTCATCAAGGTCCTCCCGCACATCCCCTGGATCAACGACGATCGCCCGCTCGGCGCCGCCGACTACGCGGCCTTGCGCGACCGCGTTCTGGAGAAGCTCGAGCGCATGGGCCTCACCGACCTCCGACGCCACATCGTGCTCGAGCACGTCTGGACGCCCTTGGACATTCGCCGCATGTACTACTCCGATCGGGGCGCGATCTACGGCACCGTCAGCGACCTCTGGAAGAACTTCGCCTTCAAGGCACCGAAACGCAGCCCCGAGTACTCGAACCTCTTCTTCGTCGGCGGCACCGTCAACCCCGGCGGCGGCATGCCGATGGTGACCCTCAGCGGCCTGCACGCCGGCGACATGATCCGCGCCGCGGCCGCTCGGAAGGGGGGCAACGGCCATGGCTGAGGCGGCGTCACCCGGCGCCATCCTGGCGCGTCTGCGTTCGCACGTCGCCAGCGGCGTCACGCGCGACCTCGTCTGGCGTCGCCGCCAGCTCGCACGACTCGAGGACCTCGTCCGCGAAAACGGCGCCGCCATCGCCGCGGCGCTCGACGAGGACCTCGGCAAGTCGCCCTTCGAAGCCCACCTGACCGAGGTGGTGCCCATCCTGACCGAGATCGCCGAGGCGCGGCGTCACCTGCGTGCCTGGACGCGCCCGCGGCGGGCCGCGGTGCCGTTGCACCTGCGTCCGGGCTCTGCCGAGGCCCGCCCCGAGCCCTACGGTGTGGCGCTCATCCTCGCCCCGTGGAACTACCCGCTGCAACTGACCCTGGTGCCGCTGGTCTCGGCACTCGCCGCCGGCAACGGCGTCATCGTCAAGCCCTCCGAGCTCGCCGCTGCCACGGCCAGGCTGCTCGAGCGGCTCGTGCCGCGCTACCTCGATCCCGAGGCGGTGGCCGTGGTCACCGGCGCGGCCGAGACCGCGGCGGCCCTGGTGGCGCTGCCAGTCGACTGCATCTTCTGCACCGGCAGCCCGGCAGTCGGGCGGAAGGTCATGGCCGCCGCGGCGGCCAACCTTACCCCGGTGACCCTCGAGCTCGGCGGCAAGTGCCCCGTCATCGTCGAGTCGACGGCGCCGGTCAGGGTGGCGGCGCGTCGCATCGTCTGGGGCAAGTTCCTCAACGCCGGTCAGACCTGCGTGGCGCCCGACTATGTCCTGGTCGACGGCCGCCTGGAGGACGCCTTCCTGGCGGCCTGCGTGGAGGCGATCCAGGCCTTCTTCGGCCCGGACCCGCTGGCCAGTCCGGACTACAGCCGCATTGTCAGCGATGCCCACGTGGAGCGCCTCATGGGGCTCCTGGGCGGCGGCCGCGTCGTCTGCGGCGGCGTCGCCGACCGCGCCCGCCGGCGGATCGCGCCGACGATCCTGCGCGACGTCGACCCGGCGAGTGCGGTCATGCAGGAAGAGATCTTCGGGCCGATCCTGCCGGTGCTGCCGGTGGCGTCGCTGGCCGAGGCTGTGGCGAGCATCAACGCGCGGCCGCCGCCGCTGGCGCTGTACCTCTTTACGGAGTCGGCCCGGGTCGAGCGCGAGGTCCTCGCGCGGACGCGCTCCGGGGGCGTCTGCGTCAACGACGTGGTCGTGCACCTGACCGTACCCGGGCTGCCCTTCGGCGGCCTGGGTGCGAGCGGCATGGGCTCATGTCACGGCCAGGCCGGCTTCGCGGCATTCACGCATTGGCGCAGCGTCCTCCGGCGCGGCAACCGCCCCGACCCGGCCCTGCGCTATCCGCCCTATGGGCGACTGCTGAAGGCCTGGGTCGGATACCGCCCCGAGCGGGGCTGAGCCGCGCCGTTCCCCTCAGCGCGGCCCGCTGGCGGTCCGACCGACGCAACCCTCGTTGGGGTTGGAGCCCATGGCCATGGGCTATCCCAGGGTAGCGGAGGTACCGCAGCAGACATCAACGGGAGGCCGACGGCAGAGCCGTAAGCCTCCCGTTAACCGGAGCTTCCGAGGCTGGCAGGCAACAGCCAGCGGCGGCAGGTCCGTCAGGCGCTCTTGTCAGCGGTCGCCTTCGGCTTGCGGCGGCGGCCGGCCCACATCATGCCGCCGCCGATGGCCACCACCGAGCCGGCCACCGCCAGGATCGCCAGGCGACCCGAGGCCGGGTTCGGCAGGAGGAGCAGCAACGCGATGCCGGCACCGATGACCACACAGAAGGCGCCGACAATCTTGAGCTGCGAGAGGTCGTTGCCCTCGCCGACCTCCTTCGCGAAGTCGACCGGGCGATGCATGGTCTCGAAAAACGCCTCGACCTGGGCACGGTAGGCCGGCGAGGCCGTCCGCCAGAAGGGCATGCAGGCCACATAGCCCAGGGCGCCGGTGCCGAGGTTCACGAAGACGCGAAGGTACCACGGCCAGTTGTAGCCAGCCAGGAAGGGCAGCAGGCGCGTGACCCAGTCGTCCTTGCCGCTGTGGTAGCCCAGGAAGGACGGTATGGCGGCGCAGACGATCGATACCAGGGCGGCCCACCACGGGGCGCGCTTGAAGAACAGCCCCATGAACATCGGCACCACCAGCACCGAGCCGAGGATGGCGCCGATCATCTGCATGATCACGAAGATGCTCAGCTTCTCGATGGTCGAGAGGTAGTAGGCGACGAAAATCACGATGCCGCCCAGGAGCAGGGTGTACAGCTCGCCGAGGAAGAGCAGCCGGCGGCCTTCCCAGGGCCGGCCGCGGCAGAGCCGGCACAGGGCCGGGTAGATGTCGTTGGTGAACACCGCGGCGTTGCGGTTCAGGCCGGTGTCCATCGAGCTCATGGTGGCGGCGAACATGGCCACGACCATCAGGCCGGTCATGCCCAGGGGCAGCACCCGCATGGAGGCGATGGCGTAGGCCGCGTCGGCCGGGTTCGACAGGGCGGCGGCCTCGACGGCCTCGGCGAAGAGCAGCCGCGCCGTCATTGGCGGGATGAACCAGACCAGGCTGCCGAAGCCCATGAAGATCGCCGCGATCAGGGCCGCCTTGCGGGCGTCGCGGCCGTCCTTCACCGCGAAGTACCGCGGCGCCGCGCTGATGGCGTTCTGGCTCAGGCACTGGTTCAGCCACATGCCGATGATCCAGACCCAGCTATAGTCGATGAAGACGTGC
>JAGVUW010000272.1 GCA_019136035.1 Verrucomicrobiota bacterium
CTGCCGGGCCGCTGCACCCGGACGTCGACCGTGCCGACCGACTGGAGTTTTTCGTCCTCCGGGGTCACCGTCTCCTGGATACGCCTGCCCCGCATCACCAGGGTCTTCTGGTCCTTGAGAAACGTGCACATGGCCATGAGGACCTGGTCCGCCTTCTCCTCAATCACAGGTGGCACCGCGTCCTCGGCACGAGCGCTCGTCGGCGCGACGGGTCGAATACACCCGGCCAGGAGGGCAAGGCCCATAGCCGCCAGCAACGAGCGCATCGGGCGGGGGAACCGACCGCAGCGGCAGGAAGTCAGGGGCATGCTGATCTGCATCGTCGTCCAGCCTCATCTTGGCGTTCTATGGCCGTTCCCAGGCCGACTCGGCGAAACCTCCGGCCTTAGCCTGGCCGTGCCCATCGCGTCGTGCAATGGACTCTGAAAGAAAGGGACTCACTGCGCACCGATGGCGGTGTTGTCGATCCCCGGCAGACCCTCGCGGATGGCTGCCGAGAAATCGCCGCCCTCGTTGACGTTCAGGGCTCTGGCGTTGACAAGGGACGCTTTCTTGAGTTCAGAAAAGGGCAGGTCGGTGCAGATGGCACCCTCTTCGTAGGCCAGCTCGGCCGCATGGCCGTTGGCCAGAATCCGCCAATCCCACTGCGTGTGCACGGCGTGCCTGCGCATGTTCTTGTAGGCGCTGGTCATGCAGTTATCCGTGAGGGCGTTGTACCACTCGGCCTGTTCATGGAGTTGGTTGAGCCGGCGGAGGTACTCGAGGAAGACCCCCTCGACCGCCGCCGGATTCCTGGGTCGCAGCCGGTAGAGGTACACGCTCTCGTTCTGCCGGAATGAGGTGCGCAGGCGAACCACATCCTGCTCGTCGGCAGCGATGTAGATCAGTTCGTAGTTGCGGAAGAATCCTTTGGTGGCGGAGTAGGCCTCGCCCACCTCCTTGCGTGTCTCAATCGAAAAGCACAGATACTGCCCGGTCGCGAAGCCGAAGCTCACCATGGTATGCGCGATGGTCCCCAAGCCCCAGTCGACTAGGAAGAGATCCGCGGAACGCAGGGCATCGAGGTCATAGACCCGGTCTTCATAGCGCGTCGTGAAGTCCGCCTCCGAGCGGTACTCGCAGTGACGCACGTTGTGCACCGTCACCCGCCGACCGGCAAGGGTCGCGTAAGCCGTCCGCGCCACGTCTGGCTGCCACTGACGGTCATTGGACGGGCGCAGCCCGAACGACCACGCCAGGACCAGAAGAAGCCCCACGCCCAGACTGGCCAGCGCCGCACGCGGGAGGGGACGGAGGCGAGCCCAGAGCCCGATGTCGGCAACCAGGCCGAGAGCCACGACGGTCAGGCCGAAGGCCCGGGGCAGCGGCCCAAACCACGCCGCCAGACCGGCCCACAGCAGCATCGCCAACGCCGCGGCACCGAGCCCGACGACCAACGCCCACTGACCGAGCCGCTTGAGCATACCACCTCCCAGCCCCAATCCGTCCTGCCTGGCCGTCCTTCCTGGCGGCCGACCGGGTCAGCACCAACCAGCGAGGAGGCCTGCAGTCCACCCTCGAGACAAGGCGTGCCCGTCCACAGCGAAGGCCGTCCACACTCCCGGCCTGGTTTCAGGCATGAGGCCGAAAACCTCAATGGAGCCTCTAGGCACAGCCCCAGAAGCCCGTCGGATGTCGCCCCCCGCCGCTGCAACCGCCGCGTGGCCGCGAGGTACAACATGCTCCTGTGGGTTGCCTGAATGTACGGCCGACGCCGCATTTCGGCAATCGGGTCCGGGTGACAACGGATATTCCCCACCCCGGCAAGCCGGTTTGGCGAAATATCCATCTACAGCCGGCTTCAGGCGCTGCCTTTCTCGCCGGCCGCGCGGCGTTGCTTGGGAGTCAGCGGGTCGGTCCTCTAATTTCACTTTAGCGGCCTTGGTACCTGCGGTCGACTGGCAATCGGGAATAGGGCGGGAACGGCTGAAGGCGGGATGCCCCGCCGGAGCAGGCGCTCCGCCGGGGCGCGGTTTCCAGGGCGACGTCGGTGCCTGGCCTGAGTCATCGACGACGTGCTTCGCGGGAAGAGGGGAATGAACCACGAAAGGCACGAAAAGCACGAACGGGGGGACATTCGAGGAGATAAGAGCGGCAAGACAGTCCGGCAGGCGCCCGTAGCCTTGCGCGTGTCAGGCCTCTCGGAGGCCTATCCTCTAGCGGGAAAGGGGAAGCCCGGTCGGATGGCTTCATCGTCACCACCCAGCCGGGCTTATGTGGGCTGACCTAGTCAGCCCCGGTGATCGTCAGCCCAACAAACCCTGCACCCTGCTACTGACGACCACTTTCTACCGGTATCGACACGGCCGGCGGGCCGTTGTTCCCGCTGAGGAGGCGTTCTCCGTCTCTCTGGCTTCTCTGAATCTGTTGCCGGAAGGGCCGCAAAGCGCGCTGCCTCAGCCGCGACCATAAGCCGCCCCCGCCGCCCGGCGATTCCCCGACACCCGACTCCCGAGGCCCGACTCCCGGCTCCGGAGCCGGCAAGGCCCCGTCCGTGTCCGTTCGTGCGGGTCTGTGTCCGTCCGTGTCCCGAGTCCCGATTCCCGCACCGCCCTCACCCCCGCCAGGCCAGGACGGTGTCGATCATGGCCTTGTACTGAGGAAAGCAGTCGTCGCCGCGCCCGCGGATGAACGGGGATGCGGTCGGACAGACGATCAGGCCGCGGCCGTCGTCGAAAGCATCCCGGATGAGCGCCGTCGTCTGCTCCCGAATGGCCTCGGCGTCGCGGTCGTACATGTCGCCGATCTGCAGGTTCCCTTCCAAACAGATTCGGCCGCGAACGGCGTCCTTCGCCGCCTTCGCCGAGATATCGCCCAGGGGCGGCGCTTCGAAGGGATGCAGGACATCCGCTCCCAGATCGACGAAACCCTGTACGACGGCCGCGATGCGGCCGTGCGAGTGGATGTGGATGCGCCCGCCCGCGTCGTGGATGGCATCCGTGATGGGACGGTCGTAGCGCACGTTGAAATCGTCGAAGTCGCGCGCCCCATGTAGCGGCGGAACGAGATACTCCTCGCCGAGCATGGAGAAGTAGGGCCCGACCCCCCGCGCCAGAAGGCCGCGGGTCACCGTCAGCAGGATACTCGCCTGCCGACGGCAGAGCTCGTGCAGAATGCCACGATCCGTGATCGACATCAGCGCGAAGGCCTCGGACCCGCAGAGGGCCGCCACCGAACCCGCCGGATTCATACCGAGGCCGACATCGACGATGCCCCGGTCGCCGACCTGGCGGACCGTCTCCTCGAACGTCTCCGTCGAGAAGGAGATCTCGGGAAGGGGCAGCGACAGATAGGCTTCGGCCTCCTCGCGACAGGTTACCAGGAACGTCTCGTGAAGCCCCGGCTGGCCTCGAAGACTGACCAGATGGCTCGAGGTCAGAGTGCCGCGCGGAGTCTCGACCACGGTCACGTGCCGCTCGAAATCGGCCGAGTGGGGCTCCACCCGCAGGGCCGATGGCGCAGCGCTAACCCGCCAGCCGTGCCAGCCGAACTTCTCCTCGGAATGCGCCGCCAGGTAGGCCTTCAGCCGGTCGTAGCTGGGGTCGTCTTTCGGGAAGCCGGTCCGGCTGTAGACGGCCGGCCGATCGAGTTCCTCGTGGAAGTAGCAGCGCCGCAAGCGTTCTCGTGCCGTCATCGCCATGGTGCGCCTCAGCCCCATCCTCCTACTCGACACCCGCGCCTGGCCTGGATCATTCGCGAAGCACGCTGCTTCGTTCACGATCCACGTGCGCCGCAATCCACTGCGGCGCAAGTTTCGACGCGCATCGCTCCGCGCTGCTTGCTCAAGGCTGGCCCTGAGCAAGAGGCCGAGAGTGCCTCGCGTCGAAGCCCGACGGGTGACCCGTTCACAAGCCGCCGTATGCGGCGCGTATATAGGTCAGGCTAGCGCGCCGGGCCCAGCGTACATGCCGGCGCCCGAATCCGCAAGTCGGGAAGGCCCGCAGCGGCTGAAAGCGTCACCGGGTCGTGCGCCGCGCTGGCGTTGGGCGTCTACGTTACCGAACACGCACCGTCCACGGTCGAACAGCGAAAGACATGTCACATGCGCAACCGGCCCGAAGCCTCCAGGGCATGCCTCGCCGCGGCGATCCTCGCCATCGCCACCCTATCGATCGCGGCCTCGGCCCAGCCCGCCGACAGCGATGGCGACGGCATCCCCGACAGCGTCGAAACGCAACTGGGACTCCTTCCCGATCTCCCCCAGAAACTCGTGCCTGCCGCGCAGAGCCCCAGCCGTGGTGACACGGACCAGGAGGCTGCCATCAGTGCCCCGGATATCCTCTCGGCAGCCGTGTGCCACGTGGGGGCTCGACGCCTCCTGTTCCAGGTGGAGTTCGCCGGTCCGGCCGTGTTCACCGGTTCCACGTTCATCATCTATCTGGACATGGACAACAATCCTGACACCGGCCGCGTCGATCCGTACCACGGCGGCATCGATGTGATGGTCAGTGTGTCCGGCGACACGGTCAGCACGACCTTCCACAACGCGGACTACGCCCACACGACGACGCTCACGGGCACTGTCGACGGCCGTCGCCTCTGGATCGCCATGGATGCGCCGCTGAGTCCCCGCGATGGCACCATCGCGCTGGGGCTGCATCTGCTGGCCCAACGCAAGGGGGGCGCGAGCGACTCCACCCGTCATGCGGTCGTGACTGTTCCCGTGCAGACGGATGTCGCCGTTCCCAAGGCCGATTTCGGTCGCTCGGGAAGCCTGCGGCCGCTGACCGACTACCGCTACTACGACGACCTGGTCAAACTCGAACGCCTCGCCGACAAGGGCCTCCGCGCGGATCAGGTCGTCCCGGCGGCCCCCATCTCCTTCGGACGGCCCCGCCCGTCGGCGGTCTTTGCCGCATCCCCCCGGAGGAATGTGGGCGGCACGGCCACTCGCAGCCGCATCGATGTCCTGCTCGAGGACGAATCGGGAACCGCTCGTACGGCCGCCGCGGCAACGTTCGGGGTGCCGTTCCCGGAAGGATCGCTCTTCGATCCGGCACGGATCCGACTCCTCGACCGCGAAGGACGGAGGCTGCCGGCGCAGTTCATTGCCACCGCGTTCTGGCGCGACGACAGCATCAAATGGTGCCGTTGTGACGTGACCCTGCCCGTCCTCGCGGGAGCACGCGAACAGCTTGTCGTCGAGTTCGGGACGGAGGTCCCGGCGGACACGGGCGGCAGCCAGCTCGACCTATCCGCCGACGCCGATGCGCTCACCGTCGTTACCGGCCCGCTCAAGGCCGTCCTGGACAAGCGCCGCTTCCGCGGGCTGGGGACCGTCTGGGTGGATCCGACCGGAACAGGACGATTCGACGATACCACGCTGCGGTTCTCGGCAGACAGCGCGGGGGTCGTGCTCCTCGACGAGAAAGGCACGGCCTTCACCAGCGCCGGCACGCCGCCCCGCCGCCTGACCGTCGAGATGAACGGGCCGTCCGTCGCGATCGTCAAGGTCGAGGGCGACTACGCCGACGCATCGGGCCATCCCTACATGAGCTACATCGCCCGCCTGACCTTCCGGGCCGGCTCCAGTCGTGTCGATCTGGCCTGGACCCACGTGAACACCACCACGCAGACGGAATTCACGGATATCACGGATATCACGTCACTCGCTCTGGCGGGCGTCGTCCCCGCCGCCTCGCATGGCGACGTCTTCACGTCAGGCGCGGCCGCGGGTGCTATCGAAGCCATCCCTTCGCCGGTGCGCCTGCTGCAGGCCGACGAGCGGACCTGCACCGCGAACGGCGCTTCGGCGGGCGGTCCGTCGGGTCGCGCCCCGGGTGTCGCCCGGGTGCGGAATCCGGCCGGCGGTGTCGCCCTGGTCCTCCACGAGTTCTGGGAACACTGGCCCAAGGCACTCGCCCTCGAAGGCGACAGCCTCCGGATCGAGTGGCTCCCGGAACTCCCCGGTCCCGACTTCGGCCGCGGGTTCCCTCACTACCTCCTGTACCCGTTCGTCGACGGCAAGTACCGCCTGAAATGGGGGATGTCGTTCACCGAGACGGTCACCCTCGACTTTGGCGGCACGCTGGCCCCGGAAGAACTGGTTGCCGAAGCCCGGCATCCGCTGGTGGCCGTGATCCCGGGCGAGTGGTACGCCCGGACCGGGGCGCTCGGCCCGCTGGCGGCACCGTCCGGCAGGCAGTTCAAGCTCTGGGACGACTACGTGGAGAAGGGATTCGAGGCGCACATGGCGCGCAAGGAGACGTTCCGCGAATACGGGCTCCTGAACCACGGCGACTGGTATGGCGAACGGGGACGGAACTGGGGCAATAACGAATACGATCTCGCCCATGGGTTGATGCTGCAGTTCGCCCGCACCGGACACACCAAGTACTTCCGCCTGGCGCGCGCCGCCGCCAGGCACCAGGCGAACGTCGATATCGTCCATGCCTACCCCGATCCCTTCTTCGTGGGTGCCAACCATCAGCACTCCATCGGGCACAC
>JAGVUW010000609.1 GCA_019136035.1 Verrucomicrobiota bacterium
CATCGGCGGGTCGAAGCGGAAGCCCATCGCCGGGATGTTCGCCAGGCAGATCGGGCAGTTCATGTTGCAGCGGTTGGTGACGTCGATGAAGACCAGCGTCGGCGGCTTGTGCGCGTTGCAGTTCGGGCAGTCCAGGCTGCAGGTGCTCTCGGCCTCGCCGGAGTAGCCCAGGAGCTCGCGCTTCTCCTGGTAGCGCCGCGGGTCGCTCGAGACCACGGTCTCGGTACGCCCGCACTTCGGACACTCCTTGACCAGATAGACGGCCCCGTCGCGGGTCTCGTGCCGGGCCGGCACGACCTCGTTACAGCTCGTGCAGATGCCGCGGTTCTGCTTGGTCGGAGAGGCAGCGGAGGGAGTCGTCATGTGCCAGGCCCATCCGTCACGGCGGGGCCCCCCTGCGGGCGGCCGTGACCACAACGTATCGCCACGATGTACAGGGGCGTCTCTCTGCCGATTGGCTCCAGGCACAGCGCGTGCCGAAAGCCGCCGTAAGGTGCCCCCGTGTTCGAGGGCGTAACCTAGTCGTAAGGACAGGCCGGTGCAAGCCCCTGAGGCCGTATGCCGAACCGGTTCGGCAATCGGCCGGATCCATCAGCCCGGCGGGATCCGCCGGATCCCGCCCCGGCCCGCCCGCGGCGCTATAGTGCCGGCCATGCAGACCACCGGCCAGGCCGCCATCGTGCTCGGGGCACTGGGTGACTTCGTGCTCACCCTGCCGTTGCTTCAGGCGCTGGGCCGGCGCGCGCCTCTGGCCGTGTTCAGCCGCGGGCATTACCGGGCGCTGTTGCCGCCGGCGCTGTCGGCGACGCCGTGGATCGACACCGATGGCCCCGTCGGGGCGCGGCTGTTCAGCCCCGGGCTGGCCCTGCCGGCGGCGGCGGCCGAGCTCCTGCGGGGTGCGGCGGTGCACGTCTTCCTGCGGGGTGATGCCGTCCTGGCGGCGGCGCTGCGCGAGGCCGGTGCGTCGACGGTCACCTGGCACGACCCCCGTCCGAGTGCGCCGCCACACATCGTCGAACGCTTCTTCGAGCGCGCCGGGCTGACGCCGCCGCCCGGCCTGCTCGAGACCCCGGCGATGCCGCGGCCACCAGCCGATGGGGCGGCGCTCTGGATCCACCCCGGCAGCGGCAGCGCGGCCAAGAGCCTCGACGCCGCGGCGGTGGGGGCCTTCGCGCGCTGGAACCAGGCGACGGCGCAGCGACCGCTGTGGCTCTCCTTCGGCGAGGCGGACCTGCCATTGCGCGAGACCGCCAGCGCCGCCCTGGCGCAGGCCGGCCTGGCCTTCCACGAGGTCCACTGCCCGAGCCTGGCGGAGCTGCGCCGGCTCCTGAGCACCGCCGCGGCGGCCTTCGTCGGGCCGGATACCGGCGTCACCCACCTCGCCGCCGCCCTCGGGCTGCCCACCACGGCGGTCTTCCGCGCCACCGACCCGGCCATCTGGCGGCCGGTCGGGGCAGTGCGGGTGCTGGACTGGCGCCAGCGTGTCGGGCAACCCGTCGACGCGATCCCGTCGCAGGGGGCGTTCTGGCCGGCGGGTGTTCCGTCCGTCTGAACGCCGCGGGCAAGGCAGTGCACTGCGCCGCCGGTGAGCCAGATCCGCGGGCCCGGCGCCGGCCGCCGTCTCAGCCGGCCTGGCCGCGCAGGAGGCCCTGTGCGAGGGCGGCGGCGAGGGCCCTGCCGCGGTGGCTCATGGAGTTCTTGATCCCGGCCGGCAGTTCCGCGAAGGTCTGCTCATAGCCGTCAGGGATGAACACGGGGTCGTAGCCGAAGCCGCCCTGCCCGCGCGGCTGGTCGCCGATGCGGCCGCGCACCTCGCCCTCGGCCGTGCCGACGAGGCCGTCCGGCCCGGCCACGGCCACCACACAGACAAACCGCGCCCGGCGGTCACTGCGGCCGTCCAGGGCGGCGAGGAGCTTCGCCACGTTGCGGCCGTCGTTGCCGCCCTCGCCAGCGTAACGCGCCGAGCGTACCCCGGGCGCGCCATCCAGGGCGACGACTTCCAGGCCCGAGTCGTCGGCGATCACGCGCCGACCGGTGGCTGCCGCGATGGCACAGGCCTTCTTAATCGCATTGTCGCGGAAGGTCGCGCCGTCCTCGTCAACCTCCGGCAGGCCGCCGACATCGCGCGCGCTCAACAGGCGCACACCCGCCGGTGCCAGAATGGCACGCATCTCATCGACCTTATGGGCGTTGCCGGTGGCGGCGAGCAGTTCCAGAGCCATGGACATGCGGGACCTCATGCTTGCACTGCCGGAATGGCCGTGCGACATCCTATTACTCTAGCGCCCCACGAGCGCAACGCCGCCCGCGCCTGAAGCCTGAAAGGTCCAACAGGTCTGACCAGTCTGACCAGTCTGACCGGCCCGACGGGGCTTGCCGGGCCCGGCCTGACGGCACCGGGAGTGCCAGGCGCCGGCGCGGCATCCCCCCAGGCGCCGGCGGCGCTGCGGAGGTCGGCAGATGGCGCTGCGGAGGTCGGCAGATGGCGCTGCGTGCGACCCGGCCTGTGGCGCAGGCCGGAAGAAGCATCGCGCGTTTTTCTGTCGCGGCAGTTGCGGCGGAGGAGTTAGCGTCATACGTTGTTCCCGACCGACGAGAACCGCCCCGCCACCGCGGCGCTGATGGCGGGCTGACCGGCAACCGATCTGAGATATCAGTGGAGGCAGCACCATGGCAGCGGCGATCCTCGAGCAGTTGTCCGAGGCCTTGATCAAGGGCCAGGCGCCCGTCGTCAAAGACCTCACGCAGAAGGCCATTGACAGCGGCCTGACGGCCGAGCAGATCCTGAACGACGGCCTGGTCGCCGGCATGGGCGTCATCGGTGAGCGCTTCAAGCGCAATGAGGTCTACATCCCCGAGGTCCTCATCGCCGCCCGTGCCATGAACGCCGGCATGGCCCTCGTCAAGCCCCTGCTCAAGCAGGCCGGCGTCAAGGCCCGCGGCGTGGTCTGCTGTGCCACCGTCAAGGGCGACCTGCACGACATCGGCAAGAACCTCGTCTGCATGATGCTCGAAGGCGCCGGCTACGAGGTCGTCGACCTCGGCGTCAACTGCGAGGCCGAGAAGTTCGTCAAGGCCGTCCAGGAGCACAAGGCCGACGCCATCGGCATGAGCGCCCTGCTGACGACGACCATGACCAACATGAAGGCGACCATCGACGCCTTCAAAGAGGCCGGCCTGCGCGACCGCGTCAAGATCATGGTCGGCGGGGCCCCGCTGACGCAGAACTTCGCCGACGAGATCGGCGCCGATGGCTATGCGCCCGACGCCGCCTCGGCCGTCGACCTGCTCAAGAAGCTCCTCGCGAAGTAACGTCCCCGGAACGACAGCACAAGAGCCCCCGGCCCTGACCGACGCGGTCACGGACCGGGGGCTTGCTGTTTCTGCCCAAGACCGGGCGCCGGCCGGCAGGGTGGCGCCGGCCGGCACCGCGATGCCCTCAGTCGCCCCTGATCGGGATGCGCCGACCGCGACTGCCGGGGCTGGCAAGCTTCGGCAGCGTGACGGTCAGCAGGCCGTTGCGGTAGGTCGCGGTGACCTTGTCCGCATCGATGTCGGCGTCGATGGTCATGACCCGCTCGCAGCGGTAGCGCCCCGCCTCGCCGTTGGCGCCGGCCCGTTCGCCGCGGATGGTCAGGACCTGATTCGTGAGGGTCACGTTGAGGTCCTTCTCTTCGACGCCCGGCATCTCGGCGGTGACGACCACCTCGGTGTCGGTCTCACGGCTGTCCAGGCCGGGCGAGAGGCCGTCGGCCAGTCCGAAGAGGCGGCTGACGCTCCCCGCCTGCTCGCCGAAGACGTCGGGCAGGAGCTGCTCGAAGAGGCGGTCCATGTCGTCGTGCAGAGCGCCGAGGCTGCGTTCGCGGCGCATCGGCATACGCTCGTCACGGCGACGTGCGAAGGGGACGAGATCACGGATACTCATGGACGTTCCTCCGGGTTGGTGTCGTTGACTCCTGACGGCGGCCACGACCGCCGTCGCTGCTTCAGCCGGCGCTCACCGCGATGCGCCGCGGCGCGTGCTCGGGCTTCTTCGGCAGGGTCACCCGCAGCAGGCCGTCGCGGATGACGGCCTGAATCGCCTCGGCGTCGATCTCGTCGCCGACGGTGAACGAGCGCTCGTAGAGCCGCGCGCCGAACTCGCGGCGCAGCATGCCCGCCTGGTCCTGCGACTCGGCCGGCGTGCCGCGCAGGGTCAGCACGCGGTTCTCCATCGTCACCTCGACCTGCTCCGGGCCCACCCCGGGCATCTCGGCCAGCACCACGACCTGCTCGGGCGCCTCGAGGATGTCCACCGCCGGCTGCCACACCGGCAGCCGCGAGGCCGTCTGCTCGAGACCCTGCTCACCACGGACTTCGACCTGGGTAGCGTCACTCATGGCGTGTCTCCTTATCGTCTTCAGACTCGTCATCCCACAACGACTGACTGCACCAACCACACCCGCCACGCCGGCACCACCGCGGGCCTCAGCCGGCGTTGACCGCGATCCGGCGCAGACGCTCTTCCTTAGCCTTCGGCAGACGCAGGCTCAGCACACCGTTCCGAACCTCGGCACTGACCTCGTCCGGATCCACCCGGAAGGGCAGCGCGAACGACCGGCTGAAGTCGCCCTGCGGACGCTCCCGCCGCAGCCACTCGGAACCCTCGACCCGGGGCTCCTCCGGGCGCCGGCCCTTCACCGTCACGACGCGATCCTCGACCGTGATGTCCAGGCTCTCCGCCTGAACCCCCGGAATCTCGGCCGTCAGCACCGCCGCCTCGTCCTCGAGACGGACGTTCACCGGCGGCACCGCACCCGACACACCGCCGCCCGCCCGGCTGCCGCCGTAGAGGCGGTCCATGGCCTGGTGCATGCGCTCCAGCTCGGCCCAGGGATTCCACCGTGTCATGCCCGTGTTCCACACCATCGCCCACACTCCTTTCTGATTGAAACGAACCTCGTTCCGGACCGCCGGCACCCATCGGCCGCTGCGGTCATCGACGGCACTTCGGAACAAAGCACAGGCCATGCCAAGACGTCCTCTGTTATGCCCTATGTCGCTTCCCTGCAAAGCGTTCCAGTGTCTTTGCAACACCGACTCAGAGGGGGTTCAACACACCGGAACTGCGCCACAATGTCTCACATCATGCCCAATGGTGTCGGCGCAGCGGGGGGCGGGTCGGCGGGTGCCGGCGGAGTGGGTCAGGCTGTCCCGCCGGGCCACTGGCGGAGCTGTGCCACGAGGTCGTCGACGAAGAGGTCGAGGTAGTCGGGGCTGATAGCGGCGGCGTGCGGGAGTCGCCAGAGGTTGGGGCAGTGTCGCAGGGGCGACTCGGCCGGGAGGGGCTCCTCCTGGAAGACATCGAGGCAGGCGCCGGCGAGGCGGCCCTGGCGCAGGGCCTCGACGAGGGCGTCCTCGTCGATGGCCTGGCCGCGGCCGAGGTTGCAGAGGGTGGCGTGCGGCGGCAGCAGGGCCAGGCGGCGGGCGGTGAGGATGCCGGCGGTGCCGGTATCGGCCGGGAGGACCATGACCAGGTGGTCGGTCTCGGGCAGGACGGCATCGAGGGCGCTCACCGGCAGGACGCGGTCAGCGGGTCCGAAGCCATCCGGGCGCTGGTCCGGCCGGGGGGTACGCCGCAGGCCGGTGACGCGGGCGCCGAAGGCCTTGACGAGGGTGGCGATGGCGCTGCCGATATGGCCCATGCCGAGGATGACGACGTGGGCGCCGCGCAGGGGCCGCATGAGGGCTCCGAGGGGCTGTCGGGGCCAGGGGTCGGCGGCGAAGGTGGTTGCGGCGGGGAGCAGGCCGCGGCACATGCCGAGGATCATACCGACGGCCGTCTCGGCCATGATGCGGCCGTGGAAGCGCCCGTAGAGCACCCCCACCCCGGCTGGCGGCGTGACCTGGAAGTAGTCCCGTCCGGCTGACGGCGTGGCGATCAGGCAGAGGTTCGGCGCCAGGTCGAAGTCCGCCTGGTGGAACGCCCAGACCAGGGCCAGGCGGGCTTCGGGCAGGGCCGCCCGGAAGGCGGCGCGGTCGGCGCAGAGGCGGCAGCGGATGCGGGGCAGAGCGCGCTGGAGCCGTTCGGCATGGGCCGCCGTGAAAGCCCACGACGGGACCTGCGGGTGGGTCAGGTACACGGCGGTGTGCCAGGGCCCCCGCGGCAGGGCTCGCGCGGCGCTGTCATGGGGTGTCATGGGCAGGCTCGTCGGGCGCGCGGGTGGTGTGCAGGCACTACGGCCCGGGCCGCGTGGGCACGGCCCGGGCCGACGAACGAGGGCGTCGCCGCCGATGCCGCCTGCAGGCGTCGTCGGCGGCAGCGCAATCAGGCCAGGCCCAGGGCCTTCTTGACCATGCCGAGCTTGCCGGCGCTGCCGAGCATGGCGTTCTTGCCGGCGATCATCTTGGCATACTCTTCCATGAAGGGCTTGCCGACATCGCGCAGGTCGAACTTCTCGGGGAAGTCACGGAAGAACTCGCGGTGGACGCGGGTCCAGACCGAGGTCTTCCTCCGGCACGCCGCTGGCATCCTTCAGCTTGCCGCCGGCGGCGTTGATGCGCTCGACCTCGGCGCGCGGCACGCTGGAGCTGCCGTGCAGGACCATCGGGTAGCCGGGGACGAGGCGCTTGATCTCCTGAACCACCTCGAAGTGCAGGCCGAGCTTCTTGCCGGGCTCGGCCTTGAACTTGAAGGCGCCGTGGCTGGTGCCGATGGCGACGGCCAGGGAGTCGCAGCCGGTGCGCCGGATGAACTCGGCGGCCTGCTTCGGGTCGGTCAGCTTCACCGAGCCGACGATGTCCTCCTCGACGCCGCCGAGCTGGCCGAGCTCAGCCTCGACCGAGATGCCCTTGGCATGCGCGGCCTTGACGACGCGGCTGGTGATCTCGATGTTCTTCTCGAAGGACTCGTGGCTGGCGTCGATCATCACCGAGCTGTAGAAGCCGCTGGCGATGCAGTCCATGCAGGTGTCCTCGTCGCCGTGGTCGAGGTGGACCGCGAAGACGGCCTCGGGGAAGACCTGGTCGGCGGCGCGGATCATGCCCTCGAGGAAGCGCTTGTCGCTGTACTTGCGGGCGCCCTTGCTGAGCTGGATGATGAAGGGCGCCTGGCTGTCGAGGTTGCCGCGGAAGAGCCCGACGGTCTGCTCGAGGTTGTTGATGTTGTAGGCGCCGATGGCGAACTTCCCGTAGGCAGCCTTGAAGAGTTGCGCGGTAGTGACAATCATCGTGTCCTGGTCTCCTGGCTGATAGTGAGGGGCGCTGCGGACCGGCAGCAAAAAGCCCATGGCCCCAGTTGCCTTGACCTGCCGTATCCGCTACTATATATCGATTCGACAGAGTGTCACCCAGAGGCCGTGACAAAGGGGTCGACCAGCGTGCGCTTCCAGTGCAGTCATTGCCGTGGCATCCTGGCTCTTGACGATGGCGAACCCGGCGAGGCCGTCGCCTGCGGCCACTGCGGCGCGGCCGTGGCGGTGCCCGAGACGCGGGTGTCGCCGGGCTCCATCGTCGGCGATTTCATCATCCGCGAACGCCTCGGCGAGGGCGGCATGGGCACCGTCTTCCTGGCCCACCAGATCTCGCTCGACCGCCCGGCGGCGGTGAAGGTCCTGCACGGACGCTACGCTGCTGACGAGGCCTACATCAAGGACTTCGTTCGCGAGGCCCGCGCCGCCGCCGCCATCAACCACCCGAACATCGTCCAGGCCTACGCCGTCGGCGAGGACGAGGGCCTCTTCTACTTCGCCATGGAGTACGTCCAGGGCAGCACCCTCAAGCAGGTCCTGGTGCATGGCGGCCGCCTGGTGGCCGACCGCGCGCTGGCCATCGCCGAACAGGTCGTCACCGCCCTCGACTACGCCTGGCGCAGCCAGGGCCTCATCCACCGCGATATCAAGCCCGACAATATCATCCTCACCGCCTCCGGCGGCGTCAAACTCGCCGACCTCGGCCTGGCCCGCAAGCTCACCGATACCGCCGTGGACGGCTCCCAGGAGCTCTACGGCACACCGCAGTACATCGCCCCGGAGCACCTCCTCGGCAGCCACGGCGACAACCGCAGCGACCTCTACAGCCTCGGCGCCACCCTCTACCACGCCCTGAGCGGACGCTTCCCCTTCCAGGGCACCAGCCCGGCGGATATCGCGCAGAAGCACCTGACCGAGCCCCTGCGGCCGCTGCGCGAGGTCTGCCCGGATGTCCCGGCGGCCCTGGCGCAGGTGGTCGAGGTGATGCTGGCCAAGCGCGCCTGCCACCGCTATGACGACGCCGCCGCGCTGCTGGCCGACCTCGAGGCGGTGCGCGAAGGCCGCGCCCCGAGCCGTTCCCCGGACCCGGCCGGGCAGGAGCCGATCGACCTCTACAGCGACGAGGCCGCGGCCCTGGCCGAGGGCCAGGGCCTGACGCAGCCATCCCCGGCGCCCGAGGGCGGCGCAGTCGACGCAGCCACGTCGGCCGCGGCCGACGGCAGGAAGCCGTCGCGGCGGCGTTTTTCGGTGAGCAAGGCCATGCCGTCGACAGCGCCGGCGGCGCCCGCGGCGCCGCCGCCAGTCGGCCCGGCCGGCAC
>JAGVUW010000100.1 GCA_019136035.1 Verrucomicrobiota bacterium
GGCGGCACTTCGACGCCGTGGTGAACTTCATTGCGTATGACGTCCCCGACGTCCAGCGCGACGTCGAGCTGTTCCGCGGCCGGATCGGCCAGTACGTCTTTATCAGCACGACGGTGGTGTACCGCAAGCCGCCGGCGCGTCTGCCGATCACCGAGGCAGACCCGCTGGGCAACGACTTCAGCCTCTACGGCCGCAAGAAGCAGGCCTGCGAGGACTTCCTGCGGAGCCACGCCGGCGCGGACCTCCCCGTCACCATCGTGCGGCCCTCGCACACCTACTCGTCGCGCTGGATCCCGAATCCGGTCAGCAGCGTCGGCTACACCGTCGCGGCGCGCCTGGAGCAGGGCCGGCCGGTGTTCATTCACGACGACGGCCAGGGCCTCTGGACGCTCACCAGCAGTGCCGACTTCGCGGTCGGCCTGGCCGGGCTGCTCGGCAACTCGGCAGCACTGAACGACGCCTTCCAGATCACCTCGGACGAGGTCCTGACCTGGAACCAGATCATGGCCGAGATCAGCCTGGCCCTGGGCGTCGCCGCGCCGGCGATTGTGCACATCCCCACCGACGTCATCTGCGAGATCGAGCCGGTGATGCATGACAAACTCAAGGGCGACAAGGCCCACCCCGGCGTCTTCGACTGCGCCAAGGTGAAGCGCCTCGTGCCCGACTTCGCTTGCCGAACCGGCTTCCGCGAGGGCATCCGCGCCGCCGTGGCGTGGTTCCGCGAAGACCCGTCGCGGCAGCGCCCGGATGCGTCGGTGGACGCGCTCTTCGACCGCGTCATCGCCGCCTGGGACGACCGCCGCCGGGCCTGAGGGGCCGGCCGGCCCGCCGCGCGCCGCGGGCGGCGGCGCCTGCCACGGTAGACAAGGGACTCAAGGGACTCAAGGGGGGGCTCTCACCATCCCGCTTTTGTATGAAACGTCGCGGCGTGGGGTGTATCGCTTTGTCGCAGACTTTCAGCCTGCCATGCGTGGCATACGATTCCCCAGGGCGGTGCCCTGGGCTGATGAATGATGCCCTTTCAGGGCGCTGGAACGGTCTGCCGGGTGCCGCGGGTTGGGCGGTCGTGTGCCGGCCTGAAGGCCGGCGAGGAGGCCACCATGGCGGGTGTTACCGATGCGGCGCTGTATACTCTCTGTGTGTATGTGCCGCCGGCGCAGTCTGAGGCGGTGAAGGCGGCGCTGTTCGCTGCGGGTGCCGGCCGTCTGGGCGCCTACGACTCCTGCTGCTGGGAGACCGTCGGCACGGGCCAGTTCCGTCCTCTGGCCGGTTCGCAGCCGACGCTGGGCCGTCACGGCGTCCTGGAGCGCGTCGAGGAACTGCGTCTCGAGATGATCTGCACGGCGGCGGCCTTGCCCGCGGCCCTGGAGGCCCTGCGCGCGGCGCATCCTTACGAGACCCCGGCCTTCGCCTACTGGCCGATCAACGCGTCCCTGACGGGCGCCTGAGTGTCGCCGGCGGGGCGCCGTCAGCGGCGTAGGCGGGGCTGCGTCCAGGCGGCGCCCATGTGCAGCCAGGCGGGGCCGCCGGTGCAGACGGCCTCCAGGCGCAGGCGCTTGACGCCGCGCAGGTCGGCGATGAGGTGGACGTCGGGGCGCTCCCAGGTCACACTCGCGGCGGCCAGTTCACGGCCGTCGCCCTTGATGATGAAGCGGACCTGCTCACTGCGGGCGCGGCTGGGCAGGAGGGTCGCCTCGGGGCTGTTGTGGAGGGTGGCGCCGGTGGAGAGCGACCGCCAGGTGCCGTCGAGGTCGTACTCCAGGACGGCCGGGGCGCGCAGGCCGAGGGCGCCGCGGAGCGGCTGGCCGAAGAAGCTCCTGCCGATGCCGACGGCGCCGCGCATCTGGTCGATGAGGTCCGGCCGCAGGTCGGCCAGGTCCATCTCGGCGACATCGCTCGGGGCCTGCTCGCAGGCGGGGAAGCCCTGGGGGGCGAGGCGGGCGCGGACGGCGTCGTTGCCGATCCACCACGAGCCCGCCTCGACCGTCCAGTCGGTGCCGAACCACCCGACCAGGCGGAGCGACTCCGGCCCGGCGGAGAGGGCGTCGTAGACGGCGTAGTCGAAGTACTTGCGGGAGTCATGGACGCCCCAGTTGAACCAGTTCCCGAAGCGTCCCCAGGCCTGGTAGATCGCCTGGGGTCCGCCGGCGGCGAGGATGACGACGAGGCGGTCGGGGTGTTCGGGGTTGGGGTAGGCCATGAACCAGCCGACGTCGGGGGCCGACAGGCCCCAGCGATCGGCGCCGTTGCTGAAGGCCGGGTCGGCCGAGGCGCTCAGCGGTCGCATGACCCGCGCGATCGGGAGGCGGGCTTCGAGGACGGCGGCGACGGTGTTGTCTTCGGGTCCGCCGAAGAGGATGAGGTTGCGCTCGGCCGCGATGTCGGCGGTGCATTCGACATCGCGGATGAACGGGCACGGCGCCAGGTTGCGGCGTTTCCAGTCGGTGGCAAAACGGCGCACCTCCTCTTCCCAGAGGCGGCGTTTGAGGGGGTCGGGCGAGCGCGTGCCGAGGACGAGGATGAAGGGCGCGTGGAGGGCCTCCTGGATCGGCCCCTCGAGGCCGGCGGTCTTGCGCAGGGGCGGCGTCGGCAGGAGCGACGCATCGCGCCAGCCGACGCCGTCGAGGTAGCGCAGGCCCATCCAGGCGTCGGCGGGCCCGGGCGGGAAGATGACGCGTTCACCGTCGATATCGACGAAGATCGGCCGGCCGGGCTGCAGGAGGACGGCGTCGCGCTGCAGCGAGAGCGCGCGGAGGTTACCGGTGCGGATGAGGATGTGGTTGCGGTCGATGACCTCGGCGTCGATGTCGGCCAGGCCGAGGGGCTGGCGCTTCTCCTCGAGGCGGACCCAGTAGGCGAGGCCGTGGCGCATGAGGTCGGCGGACCAGCGCACCCGTGGCGGGTGCGCCTGGCGGGGCTGCCCGCAGAGCCAGGCGAGGGCTTCGGCTTCGGCATCGGCGGGGAAGCCGCCGTGGCCGACGCCGGGGAACTCGAGGTACTGCACCGGGCAGCCGAGAGCGCGCAGCACGGCCACGGTCTGGCGGGCGTGTTCCGGCGGCACGACGGTATCGGCGGTGCCGTGCAGGACGTAGGCGGGGAGATTCAGGAGATTCCCGGCGAAGGCGCGGGCGGTCTGGGCCTCCTGGACGAGCCGTCGCAGCTCGTGGTTGCGGCCTTCGAAGTCGGCATTCCAGCCCCATCGGCTCTGCCAGGCGGTATGGTCGGCGTTGCCGGCGATGGGGAGGATGCCGGCGAAGCGGCTGGCGTAGTGGACGCCGAGGTGCCATGAGCCGGTGCCGCCCATGGAGCTGCCGCGCAGGTAGACGCGATCGGGGTCGACGGGGTAGTCGCGGCAGACCTCGTCGATGGCGGCCAGGACGTCGTCCTCGCCGAGGGCCATGTAGTCGGTCGAGCCGCGGCCCTGAGGCGACAGGCTGAAGGCGCCCTTGAACACCGGTGCGGGGTGGCCCTGGAAGGGCCGGTACCAGCCATGGCCGTGCATACTGACGATGAGGGGGTAGCTGACGGCCGGGTCGTAGGGCTCGGGGAAGGCCAGCGAGTAGGTCTGCAGGGAGTTGTCGAGGCGTGACCAGTAGGCGCGCAGGCGGCCGCCGGGCTCCTCGGGTATCTCCTGGGCACCGAGGCGGCTCAGGACGGCGGCGCGGTGGAGTCGCCGCCAGTCGTTGAAGACCTGCATACGGGCCTTCTCGTCCAAGGTGTCGGGGGCGTCGAGGGCCTTGCTGGTGGCGAGGATGTACTCGGCCTTGGCGGCGATCCAGGCGGCCTGCCGGGCGTTCAGGTCGGGGGCACGCCAGGAGCGCACGCGCTCCTCCAGGGCCAGGACCCTGAGGCGTTCGCCCAAGGCCCGCACCTCGACCGGGGTCGGCGCCGGCACCGGCAGGGGCCGCTGCGGGTCGTGCCGCCAGACGCGCCAGGCCATGGCGTACAGCGCGGCCACCACCACCCAGACGGCTATCCGCATGGGCCATGAGAGATGCTTCACGTCGGGGGACCTCCCTGCTCGACCGCTGAACCGGTCCGGGTGCGGCCGGGCTGCGACTCCGGTACCGCATCCCGCGTCGGGAGGGACCGGGATGCGATGCTGTTCAGGACCAAAAGGCGACGGGGAGCCGGACGCGGTGTGGTCGGGCTCCCCGTGGAGGCGTGTCGGAGACGCGGCTCCGACACGGCCGGGATCAGCGGTAGGGCACCATCAGCTTGACGTTGGGCTTGAGGTCGGCATCGCTCTTGATGGTCGGGTTCTCTTTGAGGATGGCATCGACCGTGGTGCCGTACATATCGGCGATGATCTGCAGGCTCTCGCCGTCGGTGAAGCTGTGCTGGAGTTTCTTGGGCAGGTCGACGGCGCCGGCGGGTACGGCCGCGGCGGCCGGGGTGGCGGCCGGATCGAGCGCCGCGCCGGGAGCCGTCGCCGGGGCGGCGGCCGGCGGCGCCAGGGGCGCAGCGGGGTCGAGGGCCGGCGCGGTGACGGGAGCCGTCTCCGGCAGGACGTCGGTCGGGGCCGGGAGCGTCGTCGCCGGGAGCGTTGTCGCCGGGACATCTGTCGTGGCGGGCACGGCCGTCGCCGGCGTGGTGGCCGGCAGGGTGGTGCCGGTGCTCGTGCTGGCGGCGGCGGTGCCGCGCAGGCGGATCTTCTGGCCGACCTGGAGGACGCTGGCGCTGGTCAGCTCATTCCAGCGCATGAGGTCGGCGTGGGGGACGCCGTAGCGCCGCGCGATGGTCCAGGGGTTGTCGCCGGACTTGACGACGTGGATACCGTCCGCGGGGATGGGCTCTTTGGTCGTGCTGCGCGGCGCGCTGCTGGCCGGGCGGCTCGGCGTGCTGGCGTTGCGGGTGCTGGTGCCGGTGCTGCGCGGACGTGCGGCGGGTGCCGGCGCGGGGCGCGTCGAGCGCGTGGCGCGGCGGATTTCGGAGATGTCGCGCAGGCGCGCCCCGGCGGGGAGGCTGAGGATCTGGCCGATCTTCAGGACCTTGTCGGGGTTGAGGCCGTTCAGGGCCGTCAGTTCGGCGACCGAAACGCCGTACATCTGGCCGATGAGCCAGAGCGAGTCGCCCTTCTTGACGGTGTAGGTCATGCCCGAGTCCTCGGGCCGGCTGCTGGCGGCGCTCTTGCTGCCGGAGCCGGCGGCGGGCTTGACCTCGTCGTCGGCCGGCAGTTCGACGACCGACTCGAGCGGGGCCTGGAAAGATCCTTCGTTCAGGGGCTGGGCGGCGGGCGCGGCGGGCAGGGCGGGGAGGGCGGGGAAGGCCGGCTCACTGGGCAGGGCCATGCCGGCGCTCGGCACTACTGCGGGTTCGACGTAGGGCGCGGGGACGACCATGCGAGCCCCGAGCAGGCCCGGCTGAGGCCGGCGCGCGCAGCCGCTGACCATGATGGCCGCGGCCCCTGCCATCGCCACTGCGGAAAGACCGACCGAGGTGATTCGTGAACCGTACGCCTGGCGTCTCATTCCCCACATCTCCTTTGAACCAAATCACGGAACGCCTGACCGCGTTCGCCGTAGTTCGCAAACATGTCCTGACTTGCACACCCCGGCGAGAGCAGGACCACATCGCCCGGAACCGCTTCAGCCGCCGCGGCATCGAACGCCGCCTGGAAAGAAACATACACCTTACAAGATACTACCTCACCCCAGAGTTTGGCCAGTCGTTCGCGGCTGCTTCCGACAAGAAAAGCGCCCTTGACGTAGCGGCGCAGGGTCGGCGCCATGTCGGCGAAGCTGACGTCCTTATCGACGCCGCCGGCCAGGAGGAGGACGTTCGGGCCGCTGCTGCCGGCGCAGAGGGTCTCCAGAGCGCAGAGCAGGGCGTCGGGGTTGGTCGCCTTCGAGTCGTTGACGAAGCGCACGCCATCGCGGTAGGCGACGGTCTCGAGGCGGTGCGGTCCGAGGGGGAAGGTGGCCAGGTGGGGCGCCATGATGGCCGGGTCGCGGCCGGCGCGTTCGACGAGAGCCAGGGCGGCCAGGATGTTCTCCTGGTTATGGCGTCCCGGGAGGCGTATGCCGGCCGCCGGCACCACGACGCGGGCCGGGCCGCCGTCGGCGCGGCGTCGGCAGAGGTCGCCATGGGCGGCGACGAACCAGTCGGCCTGGCCGTCGTCATGGCCGCAGAAGGTGGTCGGGGTAGCGCCGTGCAGGGCCGCCTGCACGGCCGGATCGGCGGCCAGGTCGGCGCGCAGGATCGCGTCGCGCGGGTCGGCGAGGTGCTGCAGGAGCCTGAGCTTGCAGTCGCGGTAGGCCGCCATGCTGCCATGGCGGTCAAGGTGGTCGGGGGTCACATTCAGGATGGCGGCCGCGAGCGGGGCCAGGCGGTCGACCCGCTCGAGCTGGAACGAGCTCACCTCGACCACCATGAGGTCGAGGGCGTGCGAGCGCCGCGCCGCCTCGCAGAGCGGCAGGCCGACATTCCCCGAGACGGCTACCCGCAGCCCGGCCCGGCGCAGGCAGTGCCCGAGGAGCTCGACGGTGGTGGTCTTGCCATTGCTGCCGGTGACCGCCAGGATCGGGCAGGCGCAGAAGCGGTAACCGAACTCGAGTTCGCTGATCACCGGGCAGGCGGCCTCAGCGGCCAGGCGGCCGAGGTCGGACGCCGGCGGGATGCCGGGGCTGATGACGATCAGGTCGGCCGCCGGCCGCGGCTGACGGCGGTTCCACTCCAGGACAGTGGCGATGCCGGCCGTGCGCAGGGACTCGGCACGCTCGCGAAGACGGGGCTGAGCGCCGCTGTCCAGGACCGTGACGGCGGCGCCATAGAGGCGCGCCAGGCGGGCGGCGGCGAGGCCGCTGTCGCCCAGACCGAGAACCAGGACCCTCTCTCCGGAAAGCACGGCCGTCGCCTCCTGTGAACACCGCCGCGGAGCGCGCGCTCCGCACGGCATTCACTATAGCGGTTCGCGCCGCGCTGTCGTCGGGTGGCGGCGAAGGAATTCGCGGGGGCCGCCGGCCAGGGCGCGTCCGGGGTGAGGAGGCCCGAGGCAGGAGGGGGAGGGAACGCTCAACGCTCAACGCCGAACGCTCAACGATGGAGGGGAGAGAACCACGGATGGACACGGATGAACTCGGATGGGGGAGGAGGAGAGAACCTCGGCGCGGGCTCTGCCCGCAACCCAGAGGGTCGAGGGTCGGGTGTCGAGGGATCGAGGAAGCCGGCCTCGGAAGTCGGGCGTTCTCTCTGCCGGGAGTCGGGCCTCGGGCGTCGGGCGTCCGGGGTCGGAAACGTGCCAGGAAAGCAAGGTCTTGGCGGATAGTAGTACGAATGAGAGTGAGGAGGGGGGAGCGATGAGGCAACGCCCAACGCCGAACGCCCAACGCTTAAGTGAGTGGGAGTCGACAGGTACCGACAGGGCTCGACAGGAGTCGATGGGAACGGAACGCCCAACGCCGCCCCTCGCCCCTCAACCCTCGACCCTCGCCCCTCGCCCCTCGACCCTCGACCCCCGAGGCTGTGGGCCGCCCCGTCAGGGCGCCGGCGGGTCCTGGGGGCGACGTAGCGGCCCTGGCCATGGCTGCCGGCGATGACCACCGGCCGGCCGCTCGTTTCGGCGACGGCCACGACCGTGCCGGCTGGCCCCGGCTCGATCTGGACGTGGTCGAGGTAGGACTGCGCCAGGGTGCCCTTGGGGTCGAGGCCGGCGGTCACCGGGTGGTCCGCGGCGCAGCGCCAGCGCTCGTCGCGGACGTGGGCGATGCCGCCTTGGCAGATGGCGGTCAGGAGCTTCGGCATCTGGCGGTAGCCGACGGCGTCGTGGGTGGCGATGAGGCCGCCGCCCCGCTGGACGTAGCCCTCGAGGGCCGCGATCAGGCCTGGCGGCACCGCGCTGCTGCGGCTCTGCGGCCAGAGGACGACCTGGCATTCATCAAGGCGGAGGTCGGCGTAGCTGAGGGCGACGACATCGAGGCCGGGCTGCGCCTGCAGGCACTCTCGGAGGCTCTCGGAGCCGTAGCCGCCGACGACCACGCCGAGGCGGAGGCCCTTGCCGGTGAAGGCGGTCCTGAGGCTCTCCGGGGCGGCGACGCGCTCGTCGGGCCTGAGTTCGAGGAGGCGGATCTGCCAGTCGTGCTCACGGCGGCACTGGAGGGTGACGACGCCGCTGCAGCCGGTGCGGCCCTCGGGCTGGTCCTGGGGGCGGGTGCCGCGGACGTCGGCGACGACGGCATAGCGCCGGTCGGGATCGAGGCTGGGCAGGGTCAGGGTGTAGACATTGCCGCTGCTGCGGTGGCCGGTTGTGCCCGGGTGGACGTCGGCGCTGACCTCGACGCGGGCCGCGTCGGCGGTGTCCCGGGGCCATGACACGAGGGCGGCGCGGCTGGTCTGGAGGCCATTCCAGCCGCTGCTGTACTGGAAGGTGACCTGGTAGGTCCCGGGGGCGACCAGGCAGGGTGTCACCTCCCACTCCCGCACGATGGCGGCCGACTCGCGGAAGTCCTCGGAGGACCAGCCGCCGATAGGCTGGCCCATGACCATCGGGGCGGGGTTGCGCAGGCCGTGCGGCGCCATGGCCTTGGCCAGGGCGTGGACGGTGCCGGCCGTGGCCTCGATCGACTCGCGCAGGCGGCTGCCGCCGCTGCTGACCGCGACGGCGCGCTCCCAGTCGCGCAGGGCATCCTGGTTCTGACAGCCGGCCAGGGCCAGGCGGTTGAGGTGCGTCTGCAGGGCGGCGCGGCGCTCGGCGGCCGGCTGGCGGTTGTCGGCCAGGGTATCGCAGAGGCTGCCCAGAGCGATCACCATGTCGTAGTACGCCAGGACGGCGCGGCTCTCGGCGACCATGGCCGGCGAGCCGACCTCCAGGGCCAGGGTGAGGGCCTCGGCGCAGGTGTCGCGGTTGGCGCGGAGGCGGGCCGCGTCGGGTATCTGGGCGAGGAAGGCCTGGCCGTAGGGCAGGGCCTGGCGGGTGGTCAGGAGGCTCGCCAGGCTCTGGGGGTGGAAGAGGTAGCGTTCGACGA
>JAGVUW010000450.1 GCA_019136035.1 Verrucomicrobiota bacterium
CCGCGGCCGCGCCGATGTCGCGCCGAACGACGCGGTGGCGCGCGAGCTGCCGCTCCTGATGTCGTGGTTCGCCTGAGGCCCTCTGGGGAGGCACATCCATGCGGCTGGTACGACGCGGTGTGGCTGTTGGTATCGTAGGCCTGGCGGCGGCGTGGCTGCCGTCGGCGTGGTGTCAGCCGCAGGCCGCCACCGCGGCGGCGGCCGCCCCGGCGAGCCAGGCGGTGGACGCGCCCGCGGCGCGTGACGTCGTCATCGACGGCGTCCTCGACGAGGAGGCCTGGCGCGGCGGGCCCTGGCACAGCGGCTTCACCGCCCCCGGCAGCGGCGCCGCGGCGACGGCGGCGACGCGCTTCGCGGTGCGCCATGGCGAGGCCTGCCTCTACCTGGCGGCAGTCATGGACGAGCCGCTCATCGCCGGCCTCAAGCACGACGCCACCGGCCGTGACGGCCGCGACCTCTGGCGCGACGACTGCGTCGAGTTCATGGTCGACCCGACCGGCGACCGCGTCGAGTATGTCCACCTGGCCATCAATGCCAACGGCGCCCTCTACGACTCCCAGGTGCGCCAGGGCGGCCATGTCGCCACCCGCGAGTGGAACTCGACGGCCGCCGTGGCCGCCAGCATTGGCGCGACGGGCTGGTCCGTCGAGGTCGCCCTGCCCTTCGCGGATCTCGGGCTGGAGGCACGCTCGGCGCGGCAGCCCTGGGCGATCCAGGTGGCCCGCGAGCGCCATGCCGCCGGAAAACTCGAGCTCAGCGCCTACGTGCCCTCGGGCGGGTCGTTCCACGTGCCTTCGACCTACGCACCGCTGCACCTCCTCGAGGCCGACCTGTCACGCTTCCTCTGGGGGATCCGGGTGCCCCTGAACGACCTCATCGTCGATACCCCGGACGGCCTGCGCTACCAGTTCCAGGCCACCATCAGCAATGGCACCGGCGCCGCCCGCGACGCCGTGCTCACCGCCATCCTCCAGGGCGCGGGCGCCGAGAGGCGCTCGACGGCGCCCGCCCGGCTGGCCGCCGACGGCCCGCCGCAGACCGTCGCGCTGGAGGTGCCGGTCCCCGCGACCGGGCGCGGCCTCCTGACCCTCGAGCTCGCCGACCGTGAGCGCCCCGACGCCATCCTGGCGCGCCGGCAGGCGCCGGTGGTCCTTGAGCACACGCCGGTCCGCCTGACCGTGCTGAGGCCCTCCTACCGCGACACGATCTACGCCACCGAGGCCCTCGATGAGGTCGTCGTGCGCGCCGAGCTGCTCCTCCCGGCAGAGGGCCGGCGCGGCGCCGTGGTGACGGCCCGGCTGCGGTCCGGCGAGGGCGCCGACGGCGCCCTCATCGCCAGCGCCGAGGCGGTTGCCGACGGCGGCGCGGTCGAGCTGCGTCTGGCTGCCGGCGGCCTGCCGGTCGGTTGCCACCGCCTGATGGTCGAGGCGGCCCTGGCCGACGGCCGGCGCCTCGAGGCGGCGACGGCTATCACCCGCGCCCCGCGCGTCGACCACGAGTGGCGCCTCGACGAGAACCGCGTCCTGCGCCACAACGGCGAGCCGGTCCTGCCGTACGGGTGGTTCTCGGCCCCGGCCGACGAGGCGGCGGCCCTGGCGACGGAGGGCGTCAACGTCATCCTCGACTACAATGCCCAGTGGTTCCCGCCCGAACGCACCCTCGCCTGGCTCGACGACCTGCACCGCCAAGGCCTCTACGGGACCTTCTACCCCTGGCCCAGCGCCGCCTTCATGAAGACCCTGAGCGGACCGGTCTCGCCCGAGGATGAGGCGGCGCTGCGGGCGCGGGTGCAGGCCTTCCGTCAGCACCCGGCCCTGATGGCTTACTACCTCTGGGACGAGCCCGAGCTGCGCCCGCTGGAACCGGAGCGCGCCGAAGCGCTGTACCGCATCATCGCCGACGAGGACCCGTACCACCCCTGCATCATGCTCAACGACTCGCTGCCGGGCATTCACGCCTACCGCCACGGCGGCGACATCCTCATGCCGGATCCGTATCCGCTCTTCGTGCGCGGCGGCCTGTCCGGGCGGCCCATCGAGCACACGGCGCGTTTCATGCGGGCCTGCCGCGAGGCCAGCGCCGGCGGCAAGGCCTGGTGGATCACGCCGCAGGCCTTCGACTACTACATGAACAAGGAGAACAGCCGGGCGCCGAACCTGGTGGAGCTGCGCAACCAGCAGCTCCAGGCGGTCATCAACGGCGCCCGCGGCTTCATCTGGTACACCTACAGCCACCGCCACAACGTCGTCGATCTCGACCTCGGGATGCCCTTCCTAGGCCGCGAGGCCGCGCGCCTGCGCGAGGCCATCCTGGCGCCCGAGCTTGCCGGGGCCGTCACCTGGGAGGCCGAGGCCGCGGAGCACCTCCAGGCGGCCATGCGCCGCGTCGGGGACGACCTGGTCCTCTTCGCGGTCAACACCCGGACGGCGCCCCAGAAGGCCGCCTTCACTCTCACGGGTGACGCGCCAAAGACGCTCTACGTGGTCTCGGAGGGTCGGACCGTGAGCCTCGACCAGGGGCGTTTCAGCGACCGCTTCGATCTCTACGAGGGCCACATCTACACGACCCGCCGCGACCTCGCCGAGGGCCCGACGCTGGCCGAGGCCCAGGCCGCCATCGCCCGCGAGCTGGCGGCCCGCCGCAAGCCCGGCAACCTCGCCCTCAGGGACCTCGGCACCACCGTGACGGCGTCATCGACGCACACCTACGCCGGCGCGCTCTGGATGACGACCGATGGCGCTATCCGCGGCAACGGCTGGCGCGACATGACCCCGAAGCAATACCCGGACTGGCTGCAGGTCGACCTGCCGCAGCCCGCCGCGGTAGGCCGTGTTGAGGTCTACAGCGACACCATCGCGGCCGCCGAGGTGCAGGTCCAGCAGGATGGCCAGTGGCGCACGGTGGCCCCCCTGGTGCCCCAGCCCGAAGGCCCCCTGGTGGCGCGTTTCACGCCGCTGCCGGCGGCGGCGGTGCGCGTGGCCATCACGCAGGGCCGCGAGGACCTCTCGGTGATCACCGAGATCGAGATCTACGGCGAGTGAGGCCCCCGGCGGCCACGGACGGGAGACCACCGGCAAAGCCGTGAGTCTCCCGTCTGGACGAGTCGTCGTCCCCTGGCTGCGGACGGCCAGGGGAGGACGACTCGTCAGGTGAAGCGGATGACCTGTTCGGCGCTGCCGAGGGTCAGGGCCAGCCGGGCGACGTACTCGCTGGTAGCCGGGAGGCCATCCTGGCGGTAGGGATTGTGGGGCACCACGGGGTAGCTCAGCGCCGCGCCCGGCGGCAGGCTGATGGTGCGCCCGCGCCACTGGATCATCCCGCCGTTCGCTCCCATGCGCCGCTCGATCTGGGCGGCGTGATGGACGGTGACCTCGTCGGCATCGAAACGCAGGACCTCACCGGCCGTGACGCGCAGGGTCAGTACGCCCTCGTAGACATCCTCGGCACGGCCGCCGGGCAGCCTCTGGAAGCCGACCTCGATACCCCCGTCAGTGAGCGCGAGGCGTATCTGCAGGGCGTCGTCGCCGAAGGCATACGCGGCGACGGCCTCCGTGCGGTCCTGCCGGACGACCCGGGCCGAGTCGGGGATGTAGGCTCGCCCGGCGGTGCAGCGTCGCAGGGTCGAGAAACGCGGCATGGCCTTGCTGTTGCCGCCGCCGACCAGGTAGCCGGCCTGGCGATGCCAGATCTCGACGAAGTTCTGGGCGTCGAGGATGAATCGGCTCGGGTGCTCGGCGGTGAGCTGCCAGCTCACGAAGGCGGTCCAGTCGGCGCTGTCCAGGCGCGCCGCCGGCAGGCCGCTGACAGCGCCCTCAGGCAGGCCGCTGGGCAGGCCGGCGCCATGGCTGACGATGAACTCGGGGAAGAGCGCGAAGAAGGCCAGGCCCTGGACGACCGGCGGCTCGCTCGCGGCGTTGAACTGGGCGGCGAAGCCGGCGATGCGCTGCAGGCACTCGCGGCGACCGTCGGCCGTGCGCAGGTACGACGGCGGCAGGAAGATCATCGGCCGCGGCGAGTAGCGCATGCGGCAGTCGGCGGCGACGGCGCTGGAGCCATCCGGGAAGGCAAAGAAGCGCTGGAAGGCCAGGAAACGCGACACCGCCGCGAGGGCCGCCGCGTCGCCTGAGGCCTCGGCATAGAGCGAGACCGCCTGGGCCGTGACCATGCCGTAGTTCACGACGATGCCGCCGCCCTCGGGCCAGGTGCCGGTATCATCCTGGAAGGGCAGCACATGCCGCCGGAAGAAGTCCTGCGCGAAGGCGGTCCAGGCCTCGACGCCGAAGTGCCGGCCGGCCTCGAAGAAGAGCAGCGCGTGCCAGGTGGCGTGATTGCCGGGGAAGGCCGCGAGCTGCCGCGACGGCTCGCCGTAGGCGCGCACGAAGGCATCGTGGAGCCGCTGTGTCGCGCCGCGGATGGACTCCTCGAGGCGCTGCCGGAGCGCCGCCGAGCCCAGGCCGGCGCCCTGCATCAGCCGCAACGACCGCAGCAGGAAGTAGTTCGACCACTCGCCGGCGTGGCGGCCCCAATCGCGGCCGCGTGAGTAGTGCGGCGTCGTGAAGTCGGCGGCCGTGATGCTGAGCATGTACTCGATGTTGCGCAGGGCGGCGGCGCGAAAGCGCTCGCGTTCGGCCGGGTCGTCCAGGCCGGGCAGGACGCCCTCGCTGAGCAGGAGGAGCGGCCAGTGGGCGAGCTGGTTGTAGTAGGACGGGCCTTCGGCGTCAGGAAACTCGACCAGATCGGCGTCCATGCTGCCGCGCGCGCCGTAGAAGGGCAGCGCGGCACGGCCCCAGGCGACCATGAGGGCGGCCGACTCGGCCAGGATGGCGGCCGGCGTGGCGGTGTCTTCGGGGCTTTGCATGACGGTCTCTCCAGGCTGTCGCGCTCGCGTCGTGGGCGGTGGTCCTTGTCCGGCGGATGCCGGGCAAGGGCGTCTGCCAGGCACCGAGGCGCCCGGCCATCGCCGGGGCGCCATCCGCGTCTGCGGCCTCGACTGTAGCCCGGCCCGGGCGCCGTGCCAAGGGCGCACGCGGTGACGGGGTCGCGCCAGCCGGGCGCCACCCCGCGCGGGCGCCGGGCGGCGCCCGGGGGAAGCCGAGCCGACGCTCGGCGCTCCCAGGCGGCGGGAGCGGCCCACCCCTGCGTTCCCGCGCCGCCCAGCGTCCCCAGCGTCCCCAGCGTCCCCAGCGTCCCCAGTGTCCCCGGTGTTCCCGGTGTTCCCGGTGTTCCCGGTGTCTCCGGTGTCACTCGCGGGGGCCGTGTTGCCGGGGCCGTCGCTGCGGCTATATTTTCGGTCACTCCTGACTGCCCTCCACGCCGGTGCGTAGCGGGCAAGCGCAGGCCTCAGCCCTGAACACAGGTAGGACCATGCCCGGTACTCACACGGTCGAGAAGATCGGCGGCACCTCGATGAGCCGCTTCGGCGAGATCATGGACAACGTGATCCTCGGCCGCCGCAAGCCCGCCGAGTTGTACCACCGCATCTTCGTGGTTTCCGCCTACGGCGGCATCACCAACCTGCTGCTCGAGAACAAGAAGACCGGTGCCCCGGGCGTCTACGGCCGTTTCGCCGCCGGTGACGGTGGCTGGGGCGAGGCTCTCGAAGAGGTGCGCCGGCGCATGATCGAGTGCAACCGGTCCTTCGCCGGCATTGGCCTGGACCAGGAGGCCGCCGACGGCTTCGTCAACGAGCGCATCAACGGCATCCGCGACTGCCTCGAAGACCTCCAGCGCATCCGTTCCTACGGGCACTTCAACCAGCGCGACTACCTGCCGCCCACCCGCGAGCTTCTGAGCGCCGTCGGCGAGGCGCACAGCGCCTGGAACTCGGTGCTGATCCTGAGGAAGCGCGGCGTCAACGCCCGCCTCGTCGACCTCACCGGCTGGCGCGACACCGACATCACCGACCTGGACAGCGCCATCCGCCGCGCCTTTGCCGATGTCGATGTCGCCCACGAGATGCCCATCGTCACCGGCTATGTCAAGTACGACGAAGGGATCATGACCCGCTTTGACCGCGGCTACAGCGAGATCACCTTCAGCAAGATCGCCGTCATCACCGGGGCACGCGAGGGCATCATCCACAAGGAGTACCACCTCAGCACCGGCGACCCGTCGGTCATCGGGGCGGACAAGGTCCGCGTCATCGGCAACACCAACTTCGACATTGCCGACCAGCTCAGCGACCTCGACATGGAGGCGATTCACTCCAAGGCCTCCAAGGAGATGGAGCTGTGCAACATCCCGATCCGGGTGAAGAACGCCTTTGATCCGGAGCACCCCGGGACGCTCATCCAACGCGACTACGTCTCGCCCGAGCCGCGGGTCGAGATCATCTGCGGCCGCAACGACATCGTCGCCATCGAGTGTTTCGATCCGGAGATGGTCGGACGGGCCGGCTACGACTTCAGGCTGGTGCAGGCCTTCGCCGACACCGGCATCAGCTTCATCGCCAAGAACACCAATGCGAACACGAT
>JAGVUW010000800.1 GCA_019136035.1 Verrucomicrobiota bacterium
ACCTGCCCACCGATGAGCTGGTCTGCCCGCCGAACCGCCCCGACCGCAAGGTCCACACCGGGTACTGGTCGGCCAGCCGCATCGGCTCGTCCGGCATGGACGGCTCCTGGGTGACCACGGTCACGCAGGCTTACGACCTGACCTGCGAGGCCCGGCGCGACGGCGTGCCGGTCTACAGCGAGGCCGAACGCCTGCGCGTCGAGCGCGATGTCCTCCTCGAGGGCAGCTACCTGGGGGCCTGCGACACCAGCATCAACAACAAATCCGTCGGCAATCGCGCCGGCGCCGCCATGGTCGGCCTCTGCGTCGGACACCCCGGACTGGTGCGCTTCGGCATCGACGGCTTCATGAAGACGGTCGACGACTGGTTCCTGCCCGACGGCGGCACCTCGGAGTCGGCCGGCTACGCCATGATGACCATGGGCGGCATACGGCCCTTCGGCGAGGCCCTGCGCGACTACAGCGAGCCCGAGGGCTACCTCGGACCGGACGGGCGGCGCCTGGTGCACTTCAACGCCTGCCGCGACACCCGCTACGGCACCTGCTGGCAGGGCCTGCTCTGGACCCTCCAGGGCAACCTCCGCCACCCGCCCCTGGCCGACAGCTACCGCACCACCGGCATCGGGGCCGAGTTCGCCGAGCTGATCGCCCTGGCCTACCCGACCGAGGCCCACCGCGCCTACCTCGCCGAGGTCGGCGGCGAGGCCCCGGCCGGCCAGGCGGCACGACTGGCGACCTTCTACCGCGACCAGGACCTGACCGCGCCGACAACGCCTCTCCGCCTGCCCGACGTCGTCTTCCCCTTCCTCGCCCAGGGCTTCCTGCGCCTCGGCGAGAACGGCCGCGATGGCCTCGTCGTCCTTGACGCCAGCAACTGGGGCGGCCACCACCACGTGGACAGCCTGAACCTCTACTTCTGGAAGGACGGCCACGAACTGCTGACCGACCTGGGCTACCTCTGGGACCACCCGGACAAGCGCATGACGGCACGCACGGCGGCGCACAACCTGGTCATCCTGGGTGGGAAGGAACAGGCCAGCAAGGGCCGCGGCGGCTCGATGCATCTCTTCGGCACGACGCCGCAGGTGAAGTTCATGGAGGCCTCGTCGGAGGCGTACCCGGAGGCCGAGGCCTACCGTCGCACCTGCGTCCAGGTCGACCACGGCAAGGGCGCCGCCTATGTCGTGGATATCTTCCGCGCCGCCCGCGGCGAGGAGCGCCGTGACAGCCTCTTCCATGGCCCGAATCACGAGGTCACGGCCACCGGCATCGACCTCCAGCCGGCCGCCGCCGGGGCGGTGCCCGAGTCGATCGCGGCCTTAGGCCAGAACCCCCGCCAGGCGCCGGGGCCGGCCCAGGCGTGGAACCTGCGCTGGAAGATGGCAGACGACTACACCTTCACCGCCCACGTGCCGGCCGGTTCACCCGACGAGACAGTCACCATCATCGACGGCTGGGGCCAGCGCGACCACCGCAACACCGACCGCGGCACCACGCTGCCCTACGTCGTGCGAAGCCGCCCCGGCGCCGCGCCGGCGGACGCCTTCGTCACCCTCTACGAGGGCGCCAAGGCCGGCCGTGAGGCAGTGCGCTCGGCGGCCCTGCTGACGCCCGCCGCCGGGGCCGCCGCCGACGCCGTCGCGATCGCGGTCCAGACCGACCGCGGCGTCGACCTCATCCTCAGCCAAATGTCGTCACAGCCCCTGCGGGTCACCTGGGACGGCGCCGAGGTGACGAGCGACGCCCGGCTGGCTGTGCTGCATCTGCCGGCGGCCGCCGCGGCGCCGTTCGCCGTGATGGTCGAGGGCACCGCCCTGCGGCACCCGACCGCCCTGACGCTGAGCGCCCCGACGCCCTGCCTCAACGGCACCCTCGCCGCCGCGGACGGCGCCGAGGGCGCGTCGTGGTTCGACCTCGCCGGCGCGATCCCGAAGGACGCCGCCCTGACCGGCGCGACCCTGCTGACCACCGGTGACGACGGCATCGAGCGCGCCTGGCCGATCCGGCGACAGGAGGAGCACGACGGCGTGACGCGCGTCTTCACGCAGTGGAACCACGAGGGCTTCCCGGCCCGGCCCGCCAAGACCTGGCGGCTCAGCAGCGTCGTCGCCGCCAGCGCCGATACGCACTGACGGATCGGCCACCCGGCGGCCTCCCCAGACGGACGTCCCATCCGTGCGGAGCTCCCGTCACTGGCAGGTAACGGCCTGTGGCGGAAGATCCGCCAGGGCGGGGACTACCCGTCAGGGCGTGGCGTCGAGGTTGAAGCGCAGGTAGGCCTCGCCGGGGCGGGTCTCGACATGGCCGTCGAACATGGCCGTGTTGAACTTCATGTTGTGCCGCGAGGCATCACGGACGTTCGCGCGATTCTCCCAGGTCGACTCGTAGCAGAGGATGACAGTGCATTCGAACATCATGCCGGTCTGGCTTGGGAACTTGACGGCCGACTGCATGCCGCCGCCGAAGTTGTGATTGGCGCCGTAGGAGAGCGGGAAGTACCCCGGCTGAGCGCTGGTGCTCTCGTCCCAGGTGCCGCCGGAGGCGTCCCACTTGGCCGAACTGCGGGCAGAGTCGCTGTTGCAGACGAAGACCGCGTCGGATTTCACATAGTTGTTGATCAGGCGGTACCAGATGCCGCTGGTGTTGCTGGCGGCCTTGAGGGCGGCCATGTAGGTGACACCGGTCGGGACGTAACGCTCGCGGTTGTCATCCATGTACATGTAGGTCGACAGGCCGATCTGCTTCAGGTTGTTGACACACGAGATGGCGCGCGCCTTCTCCCGCGCCTGCGACAACGCCGGCAAGAGCATCGCCGCCAGGATGGCAATGATGGCGATGACCACCAGCAGCTCGATCAGGGTGAAGTGCCTTGCCTTCGACATGTCCGCCTGTCTCCTGTCGCTGTCCAGACCCCCCGACACGATGACTACGGCACCCGCCGCAGTCCACGGTCGTCCGCACGGCAGCGCCGCGGCTCGCGCCCGCGGTATGGGACCATGGAAACGCCCCGCCGAGGGCACCTTCCGGCCGCGGCAGGTGCCAAGCCGTGCAAGGGGCCAAACTAATCCAGTGCGAGAGGATAGGCAAGAACGCCGGGGGCGCTTCGCAGGGCAGTTCGCCGATCGCGTCAGCGCTCGCCCTGTCTCCCGGAGGAGGCGCCGAATCGCGGCCGAGCCGGAGCGACGGCGCGCGCGGCCGCTGTCGAGGCGACCGTCCGCAGGCGCTCCCCAGGACACGCGGCGCTGCAGCGGGGGCACCAGCGCGGGGGGGCACCGGATAGGGCGGGGCGAGACATCACTCCGCGACGGCGGCTGGAGCGCGAGTGTCCACAGATGCGAACGCGTCCGCGAGCCGCAACGGCGTCGACGGCACAACGACGCGGTCATTCATACGGGCCCTGGGGGCGGTCGTCGGGTGCGTGGTGCACCCGACGATCGCGACCACGGCGCCGTGGCAGCGGCTCAGAGGGCGTTGTTCAGGTTGAACTGCCTGTAGGCCTCGCCGGAGCGCGTCTCGACATGGCCGTCGAACATGGCGGCGTTGAACTTGAGGTTATGCCGGGAGGCGTCACGGATGGTGGTGCGGTACTCGCTCGTGGCCTCGTAGCAGAGCAACAGGGTGCACTCGAACATCATGCCGGTCTGGCTCGGGTAGGCCACCGTGCCCTGCGAGGCAGCGCCGAAGTTGTGGTTGGCGCCGTAGGAGAGCGGGAAGTACCCCGGCTGCGAGCTGGTGCTCTCGTTCCAGGTCGTGGCGGTGCTGCCCCACTTCGCCGAGCTGGTGCTGGAGTCGCTGCTGCAGGCGAAGACCGCGTCGGCATTGGCGTAGCGGTTCACCAGGCGGTACCAGACGCCACTGTTGTTCCCGGCCGCCTTGAGGGCATCCATGTAGGTGGCCGCCGTCGGCACATAGCGCTCGTTGTTGTCATCCATGTACATGTGGGTCGCCAGGCCGATCTGCTTCAGGTTGCTGACGCAGGAGATGGAACGGGCCTTCTCGCGCGCCTGCGACAGCGCCGGCAACAGCATCGCCGCCAGAATGGCGATGATCGCGATGACGACCAGCAGCTCGATCAGAGTGAAATGACGTGCCTTGGACATGTCGAACCGTCTCCTGTCGTTGTGCCGCAACTCAATAGCAGCGCCGGCGGCGGTCGCGGCCTCTCGGCACCCTGCCGAAAAGACCGTGCCAGACAGCATCGCCAGGTGGGTCGGGGCGGTCTGCCCCAAGAGGCTTCTGCGTCCGATCGTGACTGCGCCGGGCGGCGAGTTGCCCTTAAACGTAGTCCGCCAGCACGCCGTCGGCAAGACGAACGGCTCGCAGGACAGGGCTGTTTGAAGGTCCGGTTCTGGCACCCGTTCAGGGTGCATGGGTTGTGGGTTTGCGTTTCCGGGGGTCGTGTTCTCGCGCGACCCCCGGCTGCGATCTGGCACCCCTCCAGGGTGGCCAGGTGGGCGCTGACGCGATCTTCGATCAGCCCTGCTCGCAGGATCTCGTAGGAAAGGGGGCGTCGTGGCTCTTCCGGCAACTGCGTGCTTAAGGTGACGACGGGGGTGCGTCCATCTGGTCTGTTCGGGATTCCCCCACGGTCAGGCCTCGACGAGGTAGTTGGTCGGATGGCTCCCCTATCCCAAAGGGATTGCGTCCTCCAGCCCAGGGTTGCGGCATGGCCGCTACCCTGGGTCCCGATCCCGTCCCGCCTGTTCAACCCCAAGGGGGGTTGCGTCATGGTGCCGGTGCGACGGCCCCTGGCGATCCGACCGACGCAACCCTCGTTGGGGTTGGGGGCCATGGCCATGGGCCATCCCAGGGTAGCGGAGGCACCGCAACCCTGGGCTCTGGGACGCAGCCCCCTTGGGGCACGGGGATGCAGTCCCCGTCGATGGTCATACCCGCTCTCGAGCCCACCATGCTCCACGCCAGGAGGCACGAACTTGCCGGATGAACCGGGCGTCGTGGTGCGGCCGACGCCTCAGTCGACGCCGGCGCGGACCGGGCCGGTGGCGCGCCAGGCGCCGCGGGTGAAGTCCGGGAAGGGCACCGGGATACTCCCCCAGGCTACCGAGATCTCGGAGAGCGGCCCCGGGGCGCTCCAGGCGGCGGCGTCGTAGACATCGATATCCGGCGGCAGGCCGCGGCGGTAGAGCTGGATGAGGCGGTAGTTCATAATGAAGTCCATGCCGCCATGGCCGCCGAGCTTGCGGGCGAGGTCGCCCTGCTGTTTCCAGAGCGGGTGTTCGTGGGCGGCGCGCAGCTCCGGCGTCACCGCCTGCCAGGCGTGTCCCTGGCCATCGAGGAAGAGCCGTGCCGGGTAGCTGCAGAAGGCCCCCCGCGTGCCCTGGACGAGGTTGATGCGGCTGTAGGGCCTGGGGGTGACGACGTCGTGCTGCAGGAGGACGGTCCGGCCGGCGGCGGTCTGGATCAGCGAGCTGTTCATATCGCCGCAGACGTAGGTCTCGGCGCGCTTCGGGCTGTCGGCCGGGGCGGTGGCGTCGCGGTAGGCCTCGAGGGAGGCCTGCAGGCTGCTCATGGAGACCAGGCGGGTGAAGCGGTCACCGCGGTGGATATCCATATACCAGGCGACCGGCCCGAGGCCGTGGGTGGGGTAGAGGTTGCCATTGCGGGTCTTGTGCGGTTCGCGCCGCCAGAGGCCCTCGGCGTGGTCGGCCAGGAGGGTGCTGCGCAGGTCGTGGATGTAGGCCGCCTCGCCGTGGGTGATGCGGCCGAGCTGGCCGGTGCGGACCAGATTCAGGACCAGCATCTCGTCGACGTCGTAGCAGCAGTTCTCCAACTGGATGCAGTGCCGGCGCGTGCGCTCCGACGTATCCACCAGGCGCCAGCAGTCCGCCAGGGTCGTGGCGGCCGGCACATCGATGGCGGCGTGCTTGCCGCACTCCATGGCGTAGACCGCCGGGTCGACGTGGTGATCCCAGGGCGTGCAGATGAAGACGAGATCGACGTCGTCGCGACGGCAGATGTCATGCCAGTCGGCACTCTGGAAGGGCCGCGGCTGGCCGGCCTTCTCAACGCGCTCGCTGGCCTTGGCGATCTGCCCGGGGACGACATCGCAGACCGCCGTGACCCGGGCGCCCTCGACCGCCAGCATCTCGTTGAGCTGGCTCAGGCCGCGGCCGCCGACGCCGACGAAGCCGACGCGGACCACATCGCGCGCCTCGAAGGGCACCCCGAGCATGCTCGCGCCCTGCCGCGGCGGTTCATCCTGCACCATGGCCAACGCCTCTGCCACGCTCGCACCGATCTCGCTCATGCCTGTTACCTCAGCTCACACCAGCCATTAGGGGGAAATCGCGGAGACCGCCCATAACCTAGCCTGGGTCACTCGCGAAGCCCATGGCTTCGCTCACGATCCACTGGCGCCGGGGCGCATGTCCGTTCCGTAGGGATTGCCGCTGTAGGATCGTTGCCTGGACCGCTGGTCCGGGGGACGGTCATGTGTTCTTCGGGGT
>JAGVUW010000372.1 GCA_019136035.1 Verrucomicrobiota bacterium
AAGTCCTCGAAACGCACGCTGTGCCAGTGCCGCGGCTTCGGGGTGGCGCGCACAATCTCCATCTGGTAGCGCCAACTGATGGCGCGGCGCAGGCGGATGTCGTCGGTGCGGTCGTAGGGCACCCCGAAGTCGGCGAGGTCGTCGGTCAGATGCGCACCGAGGATGCTGTCGCGCGGGTCGCGCACCCAGTGGATGTAGTGGATATCGGGGAAGAGCCGGACGATCCACGGGAAAACCAGGGTCGTCTCCGGGAGCTTCCAGCCGCGCCGCGGCGCGGCGCTGCTCAGCACCGACGACAGGAAGGACTCCACCAGACGCGTGAAGGCCGGGTCGATCGGCATGCTGTGCAGCTTCGAGAAATCCCAGCGCAGGCCGCCGAGGTGGACGACGTGGCGCGCCATGACCCGGCAGGCCTCGTACATGTCGTCCGGCGGCAGGAGGTCGCCGGAGACATTCAGCTTGGAGCCCATGTACACACCGCTGGCGCTGAGGGTGTGCGACATGGCCCGGGTGCCACCGTGGCCTCGACCGATCACTGTGATCAGCATGGTACCTTGCATCCGTTGAAGTGACGCCGCACCAGAGTCTCGCTCGGGCCCGGCCGGGCCCGCCTGGCCGGATCGCGTCAGTCTAGCATGGCTCGGACGCATTTCCAGCGCCGGCAAGGCCCGGACGCGGGCAGCCCGGGGGACCGGGGACAGCAGGGACAGCAGGGACAGCAGGGACAGCAGGGACAGCAGGGACGGCGGGGACGGCGGGGACGGCGGGGACGGGGGCCCGCCACCTGGCCACGGTGGCCGGGGAGAGGCCGACCTGCAGGCCAGCCGGGGCGTAGCGGTGTTCCCCGCCGCCGGGCTCAGAGCGCGCGGCCCCCGTCCGTGTCCGTCCGTGGTGGTCGGTGTCGGTCCGTGTCCCGAGCCGAAGGGCCGCCATCCCCGCGGCCCGGGGACTGCCGCCAGCGGGCAGCGCCGCGGGGGGGATGGACTTGGGGAGATGAGGCCGCAACGAGGTGCAGGAGGAGCACGGCGGAGGCCTTGGTGCGATGCTATAATGTGTCAAGAGTACCACAGGGCAACCGTGGCACCGTGTCGACGGGAGGCATCGTGCGCACCACGCTGACCCTTGACGATGACGTCCTGGCTTCGGCAGGCAGTCGAACTGCTCAGCCCCATCCACGAGTGAGGTGCCAGCATGAAGATTGAGACCGACCCCAAACGCGTGGCGATGCTGGCGCGGCGGCGCGAGGATGCCAACTGGAGATTCAGGAGCTTCCTGAAGGGGTGCGACTTATCCGCCTCGCGGCTTGACCGCCTGGTGCACGAGGTCTACGAGCGGGTCTCCGCAGCCATCGACTGCCGGGCGTGCGCCAACTGCTGCAAAGTCATCACGCCCACCCTGACGCCTGCGGACATTCGGCGCCTGGCGGCGCATCTCGGGTTGACCTCGGACGAGTTCACGGCGCGGTTCCTGCACGAGGACGAGGATGAGGGCGGCTGGGTCTTCGAGGCCGGGCCCTGTCCCTTCCTGGCGAACAACGAGTGCACGGTCTACGAGCACCGCCCCGATGCCTGTCGGTCCTTCCCGCACCTCCACAAACGCAACTTCAGAGGGAGGCTCACCCAGGCCGTCACGAACACGGCGGTGTGCCCGATCGTCTACCATGTCTTCGAAGAGCTCAAGGCCGAGCTGTGGCATGACCGGGGCGCCGAGGGAGAGTGGCCATGACTGACGATTCCGAGCGCGACCTCGGCGAGCAGCCGCTCGCCGGCATCATGGCGGCAGCGGGCCTCAAGGCGCACGACCTGGTGGCCGCTTCCACCGAACAGATCACCCACAAGATGGTCTCCCGGGCCTGCAAGGGCCGGCGGCTGACGCCACATGTCCAGGCCAAGATCCGCAACGCCCTGGCCAAGGCCGCCGGCCGCGAGTACGCCTTGGCAGAGCTGTTCACCTACTGAGGTCGCCGCAATCTGTCCCGACGAAGAAAGAGGCTGTCATGAAGAAGGTCATGCTGATCGGGGACTCGATCCGGCTGGGCTATCAGGCGCGGGTGACGGCGCTGCTGAAGGACAGGGCGACGGTGGCCGGGCCGCAGGACAACTGCCGGTTCTCGGCATACACGCTGTTCTGCCTGGCGCAGTGGGTCATCGAGGACGACTTCGATGTGATCCAGTGGAACAACGGTCAGTGGGATGTCTGCATCATGCCGGACGGCCGGATCCACACGCCCCTGGCCGAGTACTGCGACCTCCAGCAGCGCATCGCCGGCATCCTCCTGAAGAAGGCCCGGCGGGTGATCTTCGCGACCACGACGCCGGTCTGGCCCGAGCAGTTCACCAGCGCGGCCAGGAATCCCCGCCGCAACGAAGACATCCGCGAGTACAACCGCGCCGCCGCCGAGGTGCTCGGCCCCATGGGCGTGGCCATCAACGACCTCCATGCGCTGCTTGCCGGGGACGTGAAGCAGTACATCTCCGCTGACATGGTGCACCTCACCGACGCCGGCAATGACCTCTGCGCCGGTCGCGTCGCCGCGATGATCGCGGGGTAGCGCTGACGCGATCCTGGGCAGCCCTGGCGGCCCCCAGGGGGACTGTGGCCGACGCCTCCAGGGGCGCTACATTACCTACCATTAACGACGGTCGCGGAGGACGGATGGCGTCCGCCGCATTTCACCTGAGCCATGGAGCACAACGGCGTGGGCTTGCGCGATCTCGATCTGATCATTGTCGATGGTGCCTGCGGCACGAACCTGCAGACGATGGCCATACCGGCCTCGGCCTGGCGGGGCTGCGAGGGCTGCAACGAACTCCTCAACGTCTCGGCGCCGGAGGTGGTGCAGGCCCTGCACCGCGGCTTCGTCGACGCCGGGGCGCAGGTGCTCGAAACGAATACCTTCGGGGCCAACCGCATCGTGCTGGCCGAGTATGGCCTGCAGGACCAGGTCGCGGCGATCAACGCCGCGGCGGTGGCCAATGCCCGCGCCGCGGCGGCAGGCCGCTCCGGCGTCTATGTCGCCGGCTCGGTCGGCCCGGGCACGAAGCTCCCGTCGCTCGGGCACATCGGCGTCGCCGAACTCGCCGAGGCGATCGGCGGCCAGGTCGAGGCCCTGGTGGCGGCCGGAGCCGATGCGCTCATCATCGAGACCTGCCAGGATATGCTCCAGGTCAAGACCGCGGTGCGGGCCGCCTTCGATGTCCTTGAGACCCACGGCGTGGACGTGCCGGTGATGGTCTCGGTGACCGTCGAAGCGACCGGCTCGATGCTGGTCGGCACGGACATCGCGGCAGCGGCGGCGACGCTGGAGCCCTTCCCGGTCTTCAGCCTGGGCCTGAACTGCGCCACCGGCCCCGCGGACATGGAATCGCACATCCGCTGGCTCTCGCAGAACTGGCCTCGGCGCATCTCCTGCGTGCCGAATCAGGGCCTCCCCGAGGTCGTCGACGGGCATACCTGCTACCGCCTCTCGCCGGATGTCTATGCCGGGACCCTGCGGCGTTTCGTCGAGGACTACGGCGTCAGCATCGTCGGCGGCTGCTGCGGCACCACGCCGGCGCACACGGCCCGGCTGGTGCAGGAGCTGCGTGAGGTCCGCGTGGGCGCCCGGGAGGTGAGCCAGTGATTCCCTCGGTTGCCAGTCTCTTCCAGTCGATCGAACTCGCCCAGCCGATCCGGCCTCTGCTCATCGGCGAACGCTGCAACGCCAATGGCTCGAAGGCATTCCGTGAGCTCCTCCTGGCCGAGGACTACGAGGGCTGCCTGCGCCTGGCGATCGCGCAGGAGCAGTCCGGTGCCCACGTCCTCGACCTCTGCACCGCCTACGCCGGCCGCGACGAAGGACGCGACCTGGCGGCCCTGGTGCCGCTGTTCGCCCGCAACCTCCGCGCCGGCCTGATGCTCGACTCGACGACGCCGGCCTGCATCGAGGCCTGCCTGCCCCTCTATCCGGGGCGCTGCCTGGTCAACTCGATCAACCTCGAGGACGGCGGCGCCAACCTCCGGCGCATCTGCCGGGCCGTGAAACGCTGGGGCGCCGCCGTCGTGGCGCTGACCATCAACGAACGCGGCATGGCTATGACCGCCGATGACAAGGTCGAGACCGCCAAGGCCATCTACCGCATCGCTACCGGTGAGTTCGGACTGCGGCCGCAGGACCTGCTCTTCGACTGCCTGACCTTCACGGTCGGCGCCGGCGACGAGACCCTCCGCGACGCGGCCGTGCAGACCCTCAACGCGATCCGGCGGATCAAGGCCGAGCTGCCCGGGGTCTACACCGTCCTCGGCGTCAGCAATATCTCCTTCGGCCTGGCGGCACCGGCTCGGCGCATCCTCAACAGCGTCTTCCTGCATGAGGCGGTCGAGGCCGGCCTCGATGCCGCCATCGTCGACGCCGCCAAGATCCTCCCCCTGAACCGCATCTCCGAGGCCGACCGCGAGGTCTGCCTCGACCTCCTCTACGACCGCTCCACGGCGGGCCAGGACCGCCCCGTGATGCGCTTCATCGAGCACTTCAGCACCCAGGCTCCGGCCGCCGCCGACGACACCGCCGAGGCGGCCGAGCGCCGCCTCGAGCCGGAGCTGTTCAAGCATGTCGTCGATGGCGACGCCAGCGACCTGGTGGACATCCTCGAGGCGCTCCTGCAGCGCTACCGCGCCACGGATATCATCAACCAGATCCTGGTGCCCGCCATGCGCCACGTCGGCGAGCTCTTCGGCCGCGGCGAAATCCTGCTGCCCTTCGTGCTGAAGAGCGCCGAGGTGATGAAGGCCTCCGTGCTCATCCTGGAGCCGCACATGGACCGCGTCGAGGGCCGCGGCGGCCCATCGATTCTCCTGGCTACGGTCCAGGGCGACGTCCACGACATCGGCAAGAACCTGGTCGACATCATTCTCTCGAACAACGGCTACCGGGTGCACAACCTGGGCATCAAGGTGCCGGCCGAGACCATCATCCAGAAGGCCCGCGAGCTGCAGGTCGACCTCATCGGCCTGAGCGGCCTCCTGGTCAAGTCGGCGCTGGTGATGCAGGAGAACCTCCCGCAGTTCGCCGCGGCCGGCCTGCGTCAGCCGGTGCTCCTCGGCGGCGCCGCTCTGACCCCGAAGTTCGTCGCCGAGGCCTGCGTGCCGCGCTACCCGGCGCCGGTGGTGTACTGCGCCGATGCCTTCGCCGGCCTCAAGGCCATGAAGGACTTCGAGGCCGGGACCCTGGCCAGCACCCGCTACACACCGGCCGGCGAAGGCCCGCGGGCCGCGCCGGGGCTGAAGGACATCACCGTCACCCACGACCACGCGGTCCCCGAGGCGCCCTTCCTGGGCTGCCGTCATGTCACCGGCATCGACCCGGCGCTGTTCCTGCCCCTGGTCAACAAGCAGGCCCTCTTCCGGGGCCGCTGGGGCTACCGCCGGGGCAAGCTCAGCGCGGCGGAGTACGACGACCTGATCACGCGCGAGGTCGAGCCGATCTTCGCGCGTCTCGCCGAGGCGTCGTGCCGCGGCGGCCTCGTCGAGGCCAGCGTCGCCTACGGGTACTTCCGCGGCTGGGGCGAGGGCGATGAGGTCGTCATCGACGACAACGGCACCCGCTTCCGCCTCGGCTTCCCGCGCCAGAGCGCCCCGCCGCATCTCTGCATCGCCGACTTCTTCCGCCCGGCCGCGGCCGGCGGCGACCTGGTCGCCTTCCTGGTCGTCACCATCGGCCCGAAGATCAGCCTGGAGACCCAGAGGCTCTACGCCGAGAACCACTACCACGACTACCTCATGCTGCATGGCTTCAGCGTCGAAATGGCCGACGCCCTCACCGAGTACTGGCATGCCGTCATGCGCCGCGAACTCGGCATCGCCGTCGACGAGCCGGAGTCGATGGACGGCTTCGTCACCCAGGGCTACCGCGGCGCCCGCTACGGCTTCGGCTACCCGTCGTGCCCCGACCTCGGCGCCCATCGCGAGGTCTTCCAGTTGCTCCACCCCGAGGCCATCGGCATCACGCTCTCCGAGACGATGCAGATGGTCCCGGAACAGAGCACCTCGGCCATCGTGGCGCACCATCCCCAGGCTAAGTACTTCGCGGTGTGAGATCCATGGACAAGACCCCCAGCCAACGCTACATCTGCGCCAACTGCGCCTACACCTACGACCCCGCCAAGGGCGACCCTATGAACGGCATTCCGCCCGGTGTGCCCTTCGAAGACCTCCCCGAGGACTGGGTCTGCCCGATGTGCTATGCCCGCAAAGACACCTTTGACCCCTTGGACTGAGGCCCGCCGGCGGCCGGCCTGACAAGAAGAGTGACGGTTCGACATGCGTGACGCGTTCCTGACCCGACTGGCTCGTTCACCGATGGTCTTCGACGGCGCCATGGGCACCATGCTCTACGGCCGCGGCGTCTTCATCAATGCCTGCTTCGACGAGCTGAACCTGACCCGGCCGCGGCTGGTCCAGGAGATCCACGAGGAGTACG
>JAGVUW010000011.1 GCA_019136035.1 Verrucomicrobiota bacterium
GGCACCGCCCGCCGCGGCCATGGCGCCGCCGCCCGCGCCGTCGGAGCCGGGCCCCGTCCAGCGTTTCGAGGCCGCCGCCATGGCGGTGCTCAAGAAGGCCTGGAACTGGCTCATCGTTGGCGAGGAGTTCCGCGATCCGCGGCGCTCGCTCGAGTACTCGGTGGCGACCACCTGGGGCATCCGCCTGGCGATCGCCCTGATCGTCACCGGCATCGCCTTCGGCCTGCGCCTGAGCTTCGAGCGCGGCCTGATCGGGCCGCTCGGGCGGGTCTCGCTCGGGGTCCTGGCCGGTATCGGCATGGTCGGCGGCGGCCTCATCCTGCTGGGCCGGCGCTACCACATCATCGGCCAGGGCTTCATCGGCGGCGGCCTGGCGACGCTCTACCTCACGGCCTACGCGGCGCACCACCTCTACCAGATCGTCGGCGTCTGGGGCGCCTTCGGCTGCATGGCGGTGGTGACCGTCGCCGCCGGCGTGATCTCGGTGTCGGTGCCGTCGCTGCTGACCGCGATCCTCGGCATTATCGGCGGTTACCTCACGCCCTTCGTCCTGGCCGGGAGCTCGGCGGGATACAGCGCCCTCTTCGGCTACCTGATCATCCTGGGGATCGGCGTCCTCATCGTCGGCCACTTCCGCTACTGGGTGCTGCTGAACTACCTGGGTATGGCCTTCGCCTACGCCCATGTCTTCCGGGCCCTGGATCGCGCCCCCTACCATCCTGAGGATCTCTGGCAGGTCCTGCCGCCGCTGGCGCTGCTGTTTCTGCTGTACACCCTCGTGGCGATCATCCACAACCTGGTGCGGCGCCGCCCGGCCACCCTGATCGAGGCCCTCGGCCTGATCGTCAACTCCAGCCTGTTCTTCTGGCTGGCGCGCGATCTGATCACGCAGTCGTACCCGCGTGAGAGTGTGGCCGTGCTGACCGTCGCCCTGGCGGCGCTCTACGTCGGCATGGTCTACGTCCTCCTGGCCCGCCGCCAGAACGACCGGAATCTCCTGTTGCCGCTCCTGGCGCTGGCGGGGTCCTACACCGCGCTGACCATGCCGCTGGTGCTGTCGCGCGAGTGGCTGACGACGAGCTGGGCCGTGCAGGCCTTCGTCATGCTCTGGCTGGCCCGGCGTCTGGGGAGCCGTTTCCTGGCGGGGCTGGCCTACGTGCTCTACGCGGTCGTGATCTGGCGGCTCTTCGCCCTCGACCTTCATGCGTCCTTCCGTCGTCTGCCGGGCGACCTCACGTGGGGCGTCTACGCGCGCAGCCTTGCCGAGCGCCTGGTGGCCTTCGGCGTGCCGATTGCGGCCCTGCTGCCCTGCTTGGCGCCTGGCGCCTGAACACCGCCGGCGGCGCCGGCGTCGTCGTCCGGCCGGAACGCCCCGTCGCTGCCGACGACAGCGTTCCCGCCGGGCGCACCCCGGTGGCGCTGGGCGTCTTCCTGGCGGTGGCGGTCCTGGCCGGCTTCGTCTACCTGCAGCTCGAGGTGCACCGCTTCTGCGGTGTGATGTACGAGCCGCTCCGTCCGCCGGCGCTGACGTTCCTCTGGATCGTCCTGGCGGCGGGCCTGCTCGTTGCCGCGGCGCAGGCCCGTGCCGGCGCCCTGCTGACGGTGGTATTCTGGACCGTCGTCTGCCTGGCCATCGGCAAGCTCGTGGTCGTGGATCTCCGGGTCTGGGGCCTCTCGCCCGAGCACCTGAGCTTCTCCCTGGCCAAGGGCTACTCCTGGGCCGTCGCCGCGATGCGGGCGCTCGACTTCATGGTCGTGGTGCTCTTCGCGGCCTGGGCGGCACGGCGGCTGCATCGAGAGGGCCGTGGCGGCGCGGTGCTGTTCGCCGTGATGAGCCTCCTCGTGCTCTTCTTCTACCTGACCGCCGAGGTCAACACCCTGGTCCGCCACTACGTCCCGGGTCTGCGTGCCGGCGGCATCTCGCTGCTGTGGTCGGTCTACGCTCTGGCCCTGGTCATCGCCGGCATCCGCCGGGCCTCGCGGCCGCTGCGCCTGGCCGGCCTGCTGCTCTTTGCGGTGGTGGGCCTGAAGGTCTTCTTCGTCGACCTCAGCCACCTCGAGCCGCTCTACCGCATGCTGGCGCTGATCGCCATGGGCCTGATCACCCTGGGCGGCACCGTCCTCTACCTGCGCAATGCCGAGCGTTTCCAACCCGACACCGATGAGGAGAAAGCCTCATGAAGACCCTTATCACGCTGCTCTGCGTGCTGGCCCTGGCCAGCCTGATCCATGCCGCGGAACCGAGCCTCGCCTTCAGCCGCACCCTGACCACCGTCACCGAACGCGAGGAGCTCGCGGCCGTCCCGCTCGACCGCCATGTCCACGCCGCCACCCGCGACCGCTACCCGGACCTGCGCGTGCATGACGCCGAGGGCCGCAGCGTGCCGGCTATCCTGCAGCGTCATACGCGCCTGCGCAGCGTCGCGGTGGAGAGCACCGACAACCGCCTCGAGGCCATCGTCCGGCCGCCCCGCAAGGAGTCGCCGGCATGGCTTGAGGTGGTGACGCCCCTGCATGACTTCGAGAAACGCGTCAGCCTCTACGGCGGCGAGAGCCCGGCCGGGCCCTGGCAGGCCCTGAGCCTCGAGCAGTCCATCTACGACTACAGCCGCTTCATGGATGTGCGGCGCTGCCGCATCGTCCTGCCGGAGACCGCCGCGGCAGCCCGGTGCTACCGCCTGGTCTTCGACGAGGTCACCGACTCGTCGGCCTCGGCGCTGGTCGAGCTGACCACCCGCTCCGGCGCCGGTAAGGCCGACCAGGAGACGGTGCGGAAGATGCTCCAGAGGCGGGATTTCCGCATTGATCGCATCGACTTCGGCTACAGCACCCGCGAAGACCGCCAGGATGCGCCGGTGCAGCT
>JAGVUW010000195.1 GCA_019136035.1 Verrucomicrobiota bacterium
CATCAAGACGCCGCCGCGAAGAAGACCCCAGAAGAAGAACACCCCCACCTCAGCCCCTCAGTGGGGCCAGCCAGACCGGCCATTCCGGACACACCCGCGAGCCGGCCGTGGCAGAGCGACCTGGGACTCCAGGCGCCTGCGTGTCCTGGCCTCGGTTTCAACCCACGCTCCCCGCGCGGGGAGCGACGCCACTCCGTCGCCCGCGCTCTCGGCTGCCAGCAGTTTCAACCCACGCTCCCCGCGCGGGGAGCGACTCCGTGTAGTATAACACCCTGCCGTAAAGACTGTACGCGCGTTCTGATCGCGAATCCCGACGACAAAGGGCATCAAATCTCACCATGGTGTCGGGACGACTCCCACAACTTCTTGATGACAGGCGATTTTGCCTCGATCGCGAAGGCGGTGCTTGGGGCATGGTTGCCTGGGGATCGCGCAGGCGGTTGTGCCTAAGGTCTCGGGTGCGAACGGAGCCTTCCTCAGACGATCAAGGGGGCCTCGGGATCACGAGAGGGTTTGGCGCCTATGTGCTCGACCCGTCCCCGCCAGTGGTTGCCGAGATAGTAGAATCGCAGGCTGTCTGTCTTTGGGTCGATCTCGTCAACGAGCACGGCTTTGAGTGCTTCCCACTGGGCCGAGTCGAGCAGGCATTCGAACACCGAGTTCTGCACGCGCTGTCCGTAGTCGACGCAGGTCTTGGCGACACGCCGCAGGCGGCGGCGTCCCTCGGGCGTCTCTGTGCTGACGTCATAGCTTACCAGGACCATCACAGCGCGTGTCTCCCGGGCCTACCTCCACAGAAATGGCGGATAGGCGTCAATGTCTCCACGGAGATGCCGAGCCAGGAGCAGTGCCTGGGCGTGGAACAGCATGCCGATCGGGATGGTTTCGTTGAGGAAGGGGTGAGTGATCTCTTCCTGCTTCCGTTTCTGGTAGCTCGTCAGCAGGGCTTTTCTGGTATCATCGTCCATCTCCACGCCGCCCGACTCGGTCTTGCGGAATCCGCCGCACTGAATCTGCCGAAGGTTGACCAAGGACAGCGCCAGGCGGTCGGCGAGTACGGGGCGGAACTCCTCCAGGAGGTCGAGGGCGAGGCTTGGACGTCCAGGCCGCATGGCGTGGAGGAACCCCACTTGGGGATCAAGTCCCACGGCTTCGAGGGCGCCGGTCGCGTCGTGGACCAGCAACGTATAGAGGAAGGACAGGAGGGCGTTCATGGGGTCGGTGGGAGGTCTTCGGCTGCGGGCGGTGAATCCAAACGACTCTTTCTGAGCGACGATGAGGTGGTCAAACGCCCCGAAGTAGGCCGCGGCGGCTTCGCCTTCGAGTCCGCGCACGGCATCCACGTCGAGCCCGGGCCGACGGACGAGCTCGATGAGCCGATCGAGTCGATCGGCGGCGCTGAGCAGGGCCTCTCTGCCAGCCATCGCGGCGTGATCGCGCAAAGCCCGACGAAGGGCAGTTCGGCAGTTTGAGATCTTTGCCACGACGACCATGGCGGCGAGTTCGGCGGCCGCGTCCGGGGAGTCGGCGACATGGTACTGCCGCCGCCGCAGGAGGACATTTCCTGAGACCGGCCCGCATACGCGCGCCAGAAAGCGCCCATGCTCGGTAAGGAAACTGACTCCTACGCCTTTTTCGCCGCAGAAGCCGAGAAGGAAGGGGCTGCAGGTCACATTGCCGAAGCACACGATGCCGCTGACGGTGAGGATCGGCAGGCGGAGCCTGACCTCGCGGTCGACTGTCACCACGACAGTCTCCCCTTCCTTGTGGAGATAGGCGCCCTGAGTGGTGACGTAGAGGGTGTTGAGAAGGCGTTTCATGGGGCGGAGTTTTCGGTGCCAGGGTCGTTCCGGAGCGCGTGATCGAGATAGCGTCTAGCCGAACCGCTCACGGCAAGTCTCGGCAGGCACAGTTCGAGAAGTGAGCAGGCTCGGCACTTCGGGGACCACACGGCGGGCGGCGTCTGGCCGACCGCGATCATGGCGTGCAGTTCAGCGGCGGCAGTGGCAGTTTCGGACCTCAGGGCCGCGTCGAAGTGGACCTCACACCGTTGGTGCGAAGCGCCACCGTAGAGGGCTCCGGCGGGCACGGGCACGCCTAGCATCTCCTCGAGGCAGAGCGCCTGGGCACAGAGTTGCACCTCGAAGGATCGCTCAGAGCGGAGCCTGCCGCGTTTGTACTCCACCGGCCAGGGCAACCAGCGGCCTGCTGTGCCCGGAAGGGCAACCCCGCCATCGCCATCGCTCTGCTGGCGGTGCCACTCGACGACATCGGCAACGCCGGCGAGCCCCAGGCGCGCTGATCGGAGGCTGAGAGCGCGGGAGACACGCAGGTCTCGGCGCGACTCGAGACCCGGCTGGTGGGCGCGATCATGCGCGAGGGTCCCTTGGACAGTCAGGGCGTTCTCCGCCCAGACGCGCTCAATATGGATCAACGCGCACTGACGGGGGCAGTAGAGCAGGTGCTCCAGCGCCGATATCGGCAGCAGTTGGTCGTCGCTGTAAGGCATGAGTTGGGTGCGGACGGGGGCGGTCGGAGTGGTGGCGTCACCGGTTTGGATGAACGCCACCGTAGCGAGATGCCAAAGACCGGCGTCGACAGCGGTGGTCAGGGAAGCATCGCGCAGGGCTCCGCAAGTCCGCCGCTGCAGAGCAGGCACATCGCCGGCACGGTGAGTCAGCCGTGCCTGTATGTGTGACTCTCACGACTGGCCGAACCAGCGCGCCGTCCTGACCGGCGGCCTTCGGGGGTTCATTCTGAAGGCCGCAATGCCTCCGCGTCGGGGCGCTTGATGATCTGGACTCCCGGCGGGAGGTTGTTCTCGTTGATGACGACGTCGTAGTCCGCATAGGCGCGTGCCGGTCGACTGGGATCCTTGCGCGAGACCTTGACGCGGTCGAACAAGGCGTGCGCAGGGGCGTTGCCGAGCGCGCTGTCGTGTCTGAAGATGACCAACTTGCGTGTGGACATCATGCCGCGGGCCGCCGAGCGGTCGTGTTCGAACATGTTCACGAGCGCCTCCCACACCAGTTTCATGTCGTCCTCGGTGAATCCGGTCTGCGCGGCGAGGTGGGCCGACACGAAACCATGGGCCACGTAGAGGCCGTAGGGAACCGTATTCTTGCGTCCCATGGTCCGGTTGTCACCGCTCTGCTTTTCCGCTTCGGCTTCGGTCGCTACGGCCATGCGTGTGATCGAGTGCTCGAGGGTGACGATGGGGTCGACCGAGCGTCCGAAGGTCATCTGAACAGGCCCGCGCACCTGGCCGGCGTTGGCCCCCGTGCTCATCACCGCGCCAAACGCTCGGATGTCGAAGTACGTCTCACACATTTTCCGCCGGGCCTGCTCGACCTCGCTGCCCTGGCCTTCTCCCTTTGTCTTGCGCTGCGTGCCATCCTTCTGTGACTTGGGTGGAGCATCCAGATCGATGCTGAGGCTCGCGTACGCGGCACCGATGTGCCGGTTCAGGACGGCCTTCTCTCGAACGAAGATGTCGAGCCCACTGGCGGGTTCGCCGGACGGCATCCGCCGAGACACGTCCACGTAGTTCCGGATCTTGCGCTTGAGGCAGACATCGGTGACGATGCCCTGGCCGGTCTCGGCGTCGAGGCGCGGGAGGTTGCCGGCGTCGGGATCACCGTTGGGGTTGCCGTCCTGGACGTCGAAGACGAGAACGAAGTCGTAGCGGTTCCGGATGATCTCTGCACTCATGGCGTCACACCTCCTGGGGGTTGGTCGGCTTGTCTTTCGGGGCGAAGAAGGCCTGCGTCTGGTGGTAGTAGCCGATGGCGAAGCGTCCCTGGTCGGCAAGCGCGAGGTGTGCCGGGAAGTCCTGGATGCCGGCCATGATCTCGCAGATGATGCGCTCGAGATTAACGGCGCGCCCGCGGTTCTCGAGTTTGCCGAGATGGTGGTTCTTGAGCTTCATGAGAGTGCTGAAGACGGCCACCGGGGTGCCTGATGCCGCGCCGTAGTAGCGATCGCGGATGGTGGCGTTGATGCCGGGGCTGGCTTCGGCCTGGATGCGTTCGAGCACAGCGAACAGCCGTCCGAGGCGGTAGCCGATGTTGGGGTTGTCCGGGTCGAGACTCACGTGCAGTTCCTCCTTGGCATTCGGGTTGGTGTGACGAGCCGCGCGGTTGATGCATGCTTTGATGAGTGCAGCGCGAGCATAGGGGACGTTTGGCAGAGGCTTCGCGGTCCGCATGTCCTTGCGCGATTGCTCGGCCTTTGCGCGCCGCACGGCGGCCTGGAGCAGCGTCGCCGGGTACGGCAGGCCGCCAAGTATGGCGCGCATGGTGTCGCCGGCGAGGCTCGGAGCGAGGTTGTCCGCCTTGCCGAGAGGTGCCGTGGCGACCAGAAGACGGAACAGGGATAGCGTGTCCTGCTCTCCGGGGCCGTGGGTGATGCGGGTATCCAGAAAGTGCTGTGCGATGGTCTTGGACATGCCCGCGACCGTGTCGACATGCCAGAAGCGGACAGCGATGCGAGCGGCGTTGGGCGCGAGTCCCAGCACGTAGAAGCGCGTCTCCTGATCGCCAGCCGCGAAGGCCCCGGTCTCGACCGCACGCAGAAGGCCCCGAACCGCCTGGGCGTTGCGGTCTGGATCGTCTTTGGGCGACTCACCGAAGAAGGCCGCGAACTGCTGCTCCAGAGGGTTGTCCCGGCTGGCCCAGAAGACAGTGGTGGCGTCGCCGATCTGAAGGCGTTGGGGCGAGTCATAGCGGAGGAGATGGTTCAGAGCCGTGGTGTAGGCGAAGGATGCTTGCCTGCCGATTGGTGAATTATGGCCCTGTTGTTTGAGGAGCGACGCAAAGGCTGGGGTGGCGCCAGCGTTTGTTCCGTTCGTGACCTTGTTGTTTACGGCCACCAGGCTGGCCCCGGTCGGTTGCGCACCACGCACGCCTTTGATCGGAGGCTCCAGAAGCACGATGTCGTCATACTCTCCCGTCACCAGGCACCGGCCCCGCAAGGGTTCACCCCCCTTTCGGCAGGAGTTCACGGTGCGACGAACTTCAGGGATATCAGTCAGCGGACCCTGCCCGTGATAGGAGAGCAGCATGCCCTGGTTGACACTGAGGACTTCCGGCCAGAGAGGGTCTGCTCCGACGGCTTCAGAATGGTCCATGAGGACGAATCTGCTTGCGGCGAGAAGGGCGGGGTGGCCTGTTCCAAGTTCCTGGATCCTTGCAGTGAAGGCTGCATGTTGTCTGCTGACACGATCCGTGTCAGGAGATGGCTTCGTTTTTGTGGGCACAGGGATGCCAAACACGTACTCTATGTTCTCCCAGAGGAGGTTAGCTTTGATCCCATTCCCTTTCTTCTCGCCAAGCGCCGGCACCAGGAATCGCTTGGCATCGTCTTCGCGAGTATCCTCGAAGCGGAGGAACTGACCCTCCGAGCCGATAACAACGAGGAACGGAAGAGGCTTCCACTCCCAGCCCTCCGGCGCCATGCCAGCGGTCGGGTCGGCTGCTTTCCGGTCGTAGTAGTCCTTGAGAGCCTGGAGGATCATCGGCGCACCTCCTCGCTGTCGGGTGGCGGCACGGCGATGCTGCCTGCCGTCATCTGCGGTCGGAAGAACATCGGCTTCGGGTCGGCGGAATCGGCGAAATCGAGATCGTAGAGCATCCAACCCAGATCGCGGGTCTCGCCGATGGGCTCGGCCGGCTCGTGGGCAGGATCGACCAGCCTGAAGGTGCAGGCAAACTCGCGGCATCCCAGGTAAGGCTGGCTGAAACACTGCCCCTTGCGGGCGCGGCGTTCGAACATGGCGGCATACTTGGCTTCACACTCGCCCGGGTGGACGTCAGGGGTGCGCAGTGCCTCTGCCTCGGCCTGGTCCACGGGCGCCGGGGCGACTGGGCGCGTCGTCTCGGCCCGGTGCTCCGGTGGAACGAAGTCGAACTCGCCGTAGAGACGGTAGGCGACGTCACGCAGAATGAGGCTGGCGCGCTGCTGACGAGCGTCCTCGATGACGATGCCGCTTGACCTTGGCGAGGCAACGCTGCCGACCTCGTTACGGCGCACGGACATCCAGCGAATTGGCGCAAGGACATCGATGCGGGTCACACGCCAGCGGATCGCCGGCTTCCAGAGGACAGCCTCGAAGATGGCCCGGCCTGCCGAGGGCGTGATGACGTCATAGCTGACCCGCTCGACCTTCATCTCGGGACGGGTGAAGCAGGCATAGGGCCCGCTGACCTCCAGACAGAATCCCCTCATCGGTCACCTCCGGTCCGACATTACGCATCTCACACGATGAGATCCTCCACGGGGAGGGCCTCGCCATAGACGTCCAGACCGACCTCGTTGCTGTAGAGGCGCGGGCTGCACTGCGCCAGTGTTCCTGGCACGATCTCCTCGAATCGGCCGTCGGCCAGCATGGCCTCCGCCATG
>JAGVUW010000683.1 GCA_019136035.1 Verrucomicrobiota bacterium
CCGCCGGCGCCGGGAGCACACCCGGGCGGTCGCAGGACCGCGGCAACGGCCACCCTGAAGGGGTGTCAGAACGTAGCCGGGGGTCGCGCGCAGCGTGACCCCCGGAACCACGGACCCACAAAACAAGCACCCTGGAGGGTTGCCAGAGCCGGATGCGGGAGCAGCGCCGCCGCTGGCGCCGGCGCCTTGCCGGCTTACGAACGGCGGCTATGGTGGCCACAGGAACGGGGCTTCCGGCCGTACCGTCGCGGCGCGGCCGGCGACGTTGCCCGTTCCGCCAAGGAGAACGACCGTGAGCACCGGCAAGCGCATCGGTTTCGTGGATCTGAAGCTCGAAAATTTCCACGCCAACGTCTACATGAAGGCCCTGCGCGGCGACTTGGCCGCGCGCGGCTGGTCTGTCGGCGGCTGTGTGTCTCTGGACGAGGCCGACGGCCGCGCCTGGGCGGCGAAGAACGGCGTGCCATACATTGCGGACCTGGCCGCCCTCGACCGCGAGGTCGATGCCTATGCCATCCTGGCGCCCTCGAACCCCGAAGTCCACCTCGAACTCTGCCGCATGGTGCTGCCCTTCGGCAAGCCGACCTACGTCGACAAGACCTTCGCCCCGGATCTGGCCACCGCCCGGCGCATCTTCGCCCTGGCCGACCGCTATGGCGCCCCGGTGCAGACCAGCTCGGCGCTGCGCTACACGGCGGTCCAGGCCGCCGCCCGCGCCAATCCGGAGAGCCCGGTCCGCCACCTCGTCGCCTGGGGCGGCGGGCGGTCTTTCGACGAGTACGCCATTCACCCGGTCGAGATCGCCGTGAGCTGCCTCGGCCACGAGGCCGAGGCCCTGATGCGCCGCGGCAGTGGCGACGAGAGCCAGCTCCTGGTCAACTTCAGCGGCGGGCGCACCGCGGTGGTCCATGTCTACACCAACGCCAGCACGCCGTACGCCGCGGCCCTGACGACCGCCCGCGGCACGACCTACATCCCCGTCGACAGCAGCCGCATCTTCGTCGACATGGCCGCGGCCATCCTGGACTTCTTCGCGTCGGGCCAGCCCAGCATCGACCGCCGCGAGAGCCTGGCCATCCGGCGCATCCTCGACGTCGCGGCAAAGCCCGCGGCCCTGCGGCGCTTCGTCGCCCTCTGAGGGATCTACCCCAGACGCGAAGGCGTCCGCGCGCCGTGGCGGCGTCGACACCGCCACGGCGGGGTCTCTCATACGAGCGTGGCCTCCGGCGCAGACCGAGTAGGTCCACGGCGCCGTCCGTGGACCTCCCGGGCGCCGTCCACGGCGCCCGGGAGGCGACTGGCGTGGCGCGCCGGACAGAACAAGGCGAGACAGCGCTCGCGAGGCGTTCTGCAAAGCGAACGCCCGAGGCCCCCGGAAGAGGCAACGCCCAACGCTGAACGCCCAACGTCGAACGCCCAACACCGGCTCCCCGACCCGCGCCCTCGCCGCGGGGTTGCGCCGGCGGTGCCGAGCCGCTAGTTTACGCGATTCTGTCGCAGTCGCGGAAGGCACCCATGAGCACACCGAGTCAGTACTGGAATGAACGCGCCGAGACCATGTCGGTCGACGAACGCGCCGCCCTGCAGTGGGCGGGCCTGCGGCGGACGATCGACCACGCCTGGTCAAACAGCCCCTTCTATCGCCGCCACCTCGAGGCCGCCGGCGTCGCCCCGGGCGACATCCGTTCCCTGGAGGACATTCGCCGGCTGCCCTTCCTGACCAAGGACCACTTCCGCGCCGAGTATCCCCTCGGGATGCTCTGCGTGCCGCGCGATCGCCTGCGCGAGATGCACATGAGCTCCGGCTCCACCGGCACGCCGGTGGTGATGGCCTACACCGACGCCGACATCGACCAGTGGGCCGAGTGCATGGCGCGCTGTTACCGCATGGCCGGCCTGATGCCCGGCGACACCATCCAGATCACTCCGACCTTCGGGCTGTTCAACGGCGGCTTCGGCTTCTACCACGGCGCCCGCAAGGCCGGGCTCTTCGCCATACCCGCCAGTTCGGGCAACACCGTCCGCCAGGTCATGCTGATGCGGGACTTCGCCGTGCGCGGCCTGATGGGCGTCGTCTCCTACGCCGCCCGCATCATCGAGGAACTCGATGCCAAGGGCATCGCCCTGCCCGACCTGAGCATCGGCATCTTCGGCGCCGAGTCGTTCTCCGACGCCATGCGCCGGCGGGTCGAGCAGCGCCTGAATCTGCGCGCCTTCGATATCTACGGCATGACCGAGACCGGCGGCGTGGCGACTACCGGCATGGACTGCGGCGCCCGCCAAGGCCTGCATGTCTGGGATGACCACTACCTCACCGAGGTGGTCGACCCCGCCACCGGCGCGCCGGTGCCCGATGGCACCCTCGGCGAGGTCGTCTTCACCTCCCTGACGCGCGAGGCCATACCGGTGCTGCGCTACCGCACCAGCGACCTGACCCGCGTCGTCGGCCGCGGGCGCTGCGCCTGCGGCCGCACGACCCTGCGTCTGGACCGCATCCAGGGGCGCTGTGACGACATGCTCATCGTCAAGGGCGTGAACTTCTTCCCGAAGCAGGTCGAGCAGGCCCTGATGGAGATACCCGGGGTGCTGCCGGAGTACCAGATCGTCATCACCGAGACCGATGGCGTCTGCGATATCCGCGTCAACGTCGAGGCCGGGGAGGGCGTCACCGGCTTCGTCGTCGAGAAGCATCTCAAGGAACGCCTGGGCTTCAGCCCCAAGGGCGATGTGTTCAAACCCGGCACCCTGCCGCGCAGCGAGGGCAAGGCCCGGCGCGTCTTCCGCCGCACGGCCTGACGGCCGCGGCAACGCTTAACGAGGTGACATGAGTACCGAGTTCCTCTCCGGCAACGAGGCGGTAGCCTACGCTGCCTACCGTGCCGGCTGCCGGGTGGCGGCGGCCTACCCGGGCACGCCCAGCACCGAGATCCTGGAGACCGTGGCGCGCTTCAAGGACGCCATCGACTGCGAGTGGGCCGTCAACGAGAAGGTCGCCATGGAGGTCGTCATCGGCGCCTCGATCGCCGGGGTGCGGGCCCTCACCGCCATGAAGCACGTCGGCCTGAATGTCGCCATGGACCCGCTGATGACCTACACCTGGATCGGCGCCCACGGCGGCCTGGTGGTGGTCAGTGCCGACGACCCGGGCATGCACAGCTCGCAGAACGAGCAGGACAACCGCAACCTGGCGCGCTTTGCGCGGATGGCGCTGTTCGAGCCCGCCGACAGCCAGGAGGCCTACGACATGACGGTGGCCGCCTTCGAGCTGTCCGAGCGCAGCCAGGCGCCGGTGATGGTGCGGCTGACGACGCGCACCTCGCACTCGGCCGGCCTGGTCGACCTCGGCGACGACTTCCGGCCCCTGGCGGTGGCCCCGAAGCCGTACCGTAAGGACATCCGCCGCAACATCCCGGTGCCGGCCTTCGGTCGGCCGATGCGCCAGCGCGTCGAAGAGCGCACCGCGGCGCTGCGCGCCGAGGCCGACGCCAGCCCGCTGAACCGCATCGAGGACGGCGACCGACGCCTCGGTATCGTCACCTCCGGCGTCGCCTATACCTATGTTAAAGAGGTCTTCCCCGACGTCAGCATCCTCAAACTCGGCTTCACCAACCCCCTGCCGACGGCGCTGCTGCGGCGTTTTGCCGGCTCGGTCGACCGCCTGGTGGTGGTCGAGGAGCTCGACCCGTTCCTCGAGGAGCAGATCCGCGCCATGGGCCTGGCGGTGGTCGACGTCCAGACGCCCCTGCGTCTGTTCGAGCTGAACCCGATGCGTCTGCTGGCCCTGCGCCGCGAGCTCCTCGGCGACGTCGCGGCCCCGGCGATCACGCCCGCGCCCGCCGGCCTGCCGACCCGGCCGCCGGTGCTCTGCGCCGGCTGCAGCCACCGCGGCGCCTTCTATGTCCTGCATAAGCTCAAGGCGACCGTCACCGGCGACATCGGCTGCTACACCCTCGGGGCCTTCGCGCCCCTGGATGCCATGGACACCACCGTCTGCATGGGCGCCAGCATCGGCAACGCCTTCGGCATGGAGAAGGCCGGCCTCGGCGGCCGCATCGCGGCAGTCATCGGCGATTCGACCTTCTTCCACTCTGGCCTGACCGGCCTGCTGGATGTCGTCTACAACCGCGGCCGCATCACCGTGGTGGTCCTGGACAACCGCATCACAGCGATGACCGGGCACCAGGGCAACCCGGGCAGCGGCGTCACCCTCATGGGCGAGAGCTCCGAGGCTACCGACATCGCGACCCTGGCACGCACCCTCGGCGTACGGCGCGTCTGCACCGTCGGCGCCTACGACCTCGCGGAACTGGAGCGCGTCCTGGCCACCGAACTCGACGCCCCGGAGCCCTCGGTGGTGGTCGTGCGGGGCCCCTGCGTCATCGCCGAACGGCGTCGTGACGTGGTGCCCTACGCGGTCGACGTGGCGACCTGTGTCGGCTGCGGCGCCTGCCGCAAGCTCGGCTGTCCGGCCATCGTGCGCGGCGACCCGGTCGGCGCCGACGGCCGGCGGTTCGCCTCGGTCATTGACCCGGAGCTGTGCTCGGGCTGCGACCTGTGTCGCCAGGTCTGCCGGTTCAACGCCATCGCCAAGCGGAGCTGAGATGGAAAGAGTCCTCAATGTCTCCCTGGTCGGCGTCGGCGGCCAGGGCATCCTGCTGATCAGTGACGTCCTGGCGCAGGCCGCGGCACGCGCCGGCCACGACGTCAAGAAGAGCGAAATCCACGGCATGGCCCAGCGCGGCGGCAGCGTCATCAGCCAGGTGCGCTTCGGGCCGCGTGTCTTTTCGCCGATCATCGCCGACGGCACCACCGATGTCCTCGTGGCCTTCGACCGCCTCGAAGCCCTGCGCTGGCGCCACCTCATGGCACCCGGCGGGCAGGCGCTGATCAACCGCCACGACGTCATACCGGTCAGCGTCACCAGCGGCCAGCAGGCCGCCGTCGAGGACCTCGACGGCCTCGTCGCACGGTTCTACCCGGAGGCGATCATGGTGCCGGCGACCGAGCTGGCCCAGGGCCTCGGGCAGGTCCGTGCCACGAACATGGTCATGGCCGGCGCCCTGTCGCACTGGACGCCGTTCCCGCCCGCCGTCTGGCTCGACGCCCTGCGCGCGCGCCTGCCGGCGAAGCTGGTCGCGCTGAACGAGCGCGCCTTCGCGGCCGGCCGCGAGGCGGCCGCGGCACTCGGCGTGCGCCGGGCCACGGCCTGACCCACGCGTCGACGGAGCTGCACAGAGGGGGCAACCGCATGGACCTGTCGATCAACCTCCTGGGCGTCTATGGCGCCGGCCCCGGCGAGGCACCGGTGTCGGTCGCCGAGGCCGTCGACCGCGCTGCCGACGACGGCTTCACGGTCTACGACTTCCCCCTGGCCGACCTGGCCTTCTACGAGGGCGACTGGCGCGCCGAAATCGCGCGGGCACAGCGCCGCGCCGCCGAGCGCGGCGCCGAGTTCCGCTACACCCACGTGCCCTTCCTCTTCCCCTGGGCCGACCCGTCGCCGGCGAACTGGGCGCGTTTCGAGCGGGCCATGAGCCAGGCCCTCGACAGCGCCGCGCGTCTCGGCGTGCGCTGCGCCGCACTCCACCCATACACCACCAACGAGCCGGCCGGCACCTACGACGCCGCGCCCTGCCGCCGCGCCGCCCTGGAGCACCTCGAGCCGTGGCTGGAACAGGCCGCCCGCCTCGGCGTACGCCTGGCCGTGGAGAACATGCAGGGCGACGCGGCCTGCCGGCCGAACCGGCGCTACTGTGCCCGCGTCGAGGAGCTCGTCGAGCTGGTCGATGCGATCAACGCCGCCAGCGGCGGGAACCACGGCATCTGCTGGGACACCGGCCATGGCCACATCGCCGGCCACCGCCAGTCGGAGGCCCTCCGGGCCATCGGGCCGCGACTGGCCATGACCCACCTCCACGACAACGACGCGCACCGGGATCTGCACTTGGTGCCCTATACCGGCACCGTCGACTGGGATGACGTCGTGGCCGGCCTGCGAGGCATCGGATTCCGGGGCGACCTCAACTACGAGATGAACCTCAAGCGCGTCCCCCAGGCCCTGCGGCCGCCCCTCATTGACTACCTCCGCCAGGTCGGCAAGGCCCTCATCAGCGCCCTGCAGGCGCCCTGAAGCCGCCGACCGCCCGCGAGCCCACGCCAGCCCCGCCCGGGCGCATCGCGCGGGCTCACACCGGCGTCTCGTGCACCCCGGCATGGGCGGCCGCATGCGCTGCCGCCTGGGCCTGGGCATTGCCATCGCGGACCGCGATGATCAGCGCCCCCATGGCGCTCCCGGAGGCATAGCAGATCGCCATCAGCCAGTCACTGGTGCGGATAAAGTTCGACAACACCCATAACCCCAAGATGTTTTCGATAAACACAAGACAGACGAGCTGCAC
>JAGVUW010000533.1 GCA_019136035.1 Verrucomicrobiota bacterium
CCTGGTGCTCCAGGCCGCCGCGGCGCCGGCCGCCGCGCCGGCGGTCGCTGTTCAGGCGGCGCTGCGGGATGGCCGCATCGAGATGTCCGCCGATGGGGTGTGGACGCTCGAGCGCGCCGGGCGGGTCGTCGCCGCCGGCGCGGGGTCGTCGATCCGCGTCGCGCCCGTGCATCCCGGCGGCGAGTACGCGGTCACGCTGCGGGGGCTTTCCCGCGATGGCTGGGTGGTCCCCGTCGACGCAGCGGCCGCCGCCACGGTCACGCTTCCCGAGGCGGCGTTGCGTCTGCCGTCCGACGAGCCGGAGCGCAGCGCCGACGCGCTGGCGGTCCACGACGTCGGCCGCACGGTCCAGGGCCTTCGCGTCCTGCGTTCGGCGACCTTCCAGAGTGGCACTGACGAACTGGGCTTTCAGCCCGAGCTGCCGGGCCTGACCGCATCGGTCGACGTTGAGGGGCTGCGCGCCGAGGCGGGCACGACCCGGAAGGTGGCCGGCTTCACGGGTGCCGCGGCGGCGGGATTCGAGGTCGAGGGCGTGCAGAGGGTGCAGGTGCGCCTCGACAACAGCTTCTTCGGGGGGTTCTCGTTGCGCGCGCGCGGACAGCATGTGACGATGTACCGTCGTAACCCCCGCGAGTTCGCCGGCTTCGTCGTCGACTACCACACCCCCGCCGGGTACAGCCGGCGCGTGATGCTCGCGGTCGGCGTGATGCATCCGGAGTGCAGCTCGGCGAGCCCCCCCTACGGCCGCGATGCGCGGGCCGATGCCCGGCTCGACCTGGGCGACCTCGTGAACGAGTCGGCGAGTAAGGTCTTCGCACTCGATCTGGCCGCCACGGCACCCGCGGACTGGGATGGGCGTGTCTGGCTGAGCGTCGCCACCGACGCGGTGGCCTCGGACCGTCGTCTGGCGATGACAATCCTGGCGGTGAATGACGCCGTCGACGCCCCCGTGCTTCGCGGCAGCGACCCGGGGGCCGTGCGCGTCCTGTTCGAGGAGCCCCGGCGGGTCGAGGTGCCCCGGGCGCCGCAGGCGCCGGTCCTCGACGGCATCATCGACGAGGAGGCGTGGCAGGCCGCCGCGGTGATCGACCGGTTCTTCCTGGTCGGCGGCGCCGCGTTCCCGCGATCGCCGACGCAGGCCAGGCTGTTCTATGACGACGAGTGCCTCTACGTCGCCTTTGCCCTGCGCGACACCGAACGCGACAAGCCCCAGATCAACCACGGCTCCCTCTGGCATGACGACGACGTCGAACTGTGGATCGACGTCGATGGCGACCAGAAGACCTACCACCAGGTCATCGCCAATGGCGCCGGCGCCGCGGTGGAGTTCCAGGCCGACGGTGCCAAGGCCTTCGGCGCCAGGGTCGCGGGCCACGCCGCCGGCGACGGCGCCTGGTCGGTCGAGATGGCGGTGCCCTACGCGGGGCTCGGCATCGCGCCGCCCAAGCCGGGCGATGCCTGGCAGATCAACTTGGTGCGACACCGCCCGCCGGGCGAGCGCGTCGGCGTGGAGCTGATCACCTGGGGGCCGCTGCGGGCCGGCTTCAACGAGCTGGGGCACTTCGGCACGGCCGTGTTTCGGTAACGGCGCCCCCAGGGACACCAGGGACACCAGGGACACCAGGGACACCAGGGACACCAGGGACACCAGGGACACCAGGGACACCAGGGACACCAGGGACACCAGGGAGCCGAGCGGCCTTGCCGGCACGGCGCTTTTCGGCGCGTCCACCCTGGAGTCCCTTGTGTCGCTTGGGTCCCTTTCCGGGAAGCCACCGGCCCCCGCGGCCCCGGCGTCGGCGGGAACAGCGCGGACACCGGCTCTGGCCGCGCGGCAGGCGCGAGGCTGGCCTATCGGGCGGTCCTCAGGCGCCGCGGGTGTGGTCTGCCTTCAGGATCAGCCGTGACGGCCGGGCGTGCGAGTGGAGCACGGTCTGGTGGGCCCCCGCGAACTCCGGGTCGACGAGGTCATTACGGCCCGTGTTGTGATTGCGGTCGATGTTTGGGAAGTCGCTGCTGGCGATATCGAGCCGGATGCGGTTGCCGCGGCGGAACCGGCACGCGGTCGGCCCGAGGCGGATGCGGTACTCGACGACCTCGCCGGGCGTGATGAACTCCTCGCGGTCGAGGGTGTTGCGGTGCCGTGCGCGCACCATGCCCGAGCTGACCTCGATGGCCGGCCCGTCGGTCCGCTCGTCAATGAGCCAGGCGACGAAGTCCGTATCGGGGGCGCTGCTGGCGGCATGCAGGACGAGTTCGGGGCTGCCGGCGATCTCGATGTCGGCCGCGAGGGGCTCGGTGCGGTAGACGAGGATATCCCGCCGGTGCGCGAGGCGTCGCCGGTCGCTGACGCCGGAGACCAGGTCCGGTCCCCACACGGTCGGTACCGGGTCGTGGGGGTCGTAGCGGTAGCGATCGGCCTCGGCCGGGCTGTCGGCGGCCTCCTGGAGGCGGCCATTGCCATCGGGGCCGTTGGCCTGGCCATCGCTGGCCAGGTGCAGCGCGATCTCCGTCAGCCCGGGCGGCGGCCAGGTGCCGGAGTTCTTCCAGGTGTCGGCGCCGATCACGTAGTACCGGACGGGCGGGTGTCGGTCGACGCCGTTGTCGATGCCCTTCAGCCAGTGGTCGAACCAGCGCATTTCGAGGTCCTGGGTGTCCAGCGCGGCCTGCGGGCCGAAGTCGATCCCCATGGTCTCGCGTTGCCCGATGGTGCCGTGTGCCCACGGCCCGATGACGACTCGCGTCTGTTCCCGCGCCAGGGCGGTGCGGCCGTTTGTCTGCATGCCGGTGAGGTGCCCGATTGAGCTGCAGTGGTCGTACCAGCCGGTGAAGTCGAGGTTGGGGACCTCGATGTCATGATGCGCCGCCGCGAACTGCCAGGCGCGGCGGTTGGGCTCGAGCAGCCAGTCGGCGGCCTGGCGGTCGAGGGGCGGCGGCAGGTGGTGTGTCACCGCGCTGACCGGCAGGGTCCCGAGCCAGCGGCCCTGTTCCAGGCCGGCCCAGATGGCCCTGGCCTCGGCCGGCGTGTGGGGCGGCGGCCAGCCGGCGCGTCGGCGCAGGTCGGGCGCGATGGTGGTGAACCACCAGTGCAGCCGTCGCGCCAGCTTGAAGGCGCCCGGCCAATCGATGTCGGTCAGCTCGAGGGGTATCGAGCGGGCGCACATGGCGAGCAGGTGCGGCGGGCGGGCCTTGGCGGTCATCCACTGCATCCAGCCGCAGTAGGAGGCCCCGAAGGTCCCGATGCGGCCATTGCACCATGGCTGCGCGGCCAGCCACTCGACCGTGTCGTAGCCGTCCTCCGAGTCACGGGTCGGCTCGGAGAAGACGGTGAAGGTGCCGTCGGAGGCGTAGCGGCCGCGGGAGTCCTGCGTCATGACGGCGTAGCCGGCGCGGAGATAGCGCAGGTTCGGCACCGCCGGCTTGCCGTAGGGCGTGCGCATGAGGAGGGCCGGGAAGGGCCCGCCGGCCGCCGGGCGCCAGAGGTTGCCCCGCAGCGTGACCCCGTCGCGCATGGGTACGGCCACATTCAGGTCTTCCAGAATGCCGAGGGTGCCATCGATGCCCATGGTGCTGCTCCTTTGGCCGCCGCTGTCCCCGCGCCCATGTCCGCCGGTCGCGCCGGTGCCGTTCTCACACAGACGCCGCCGATCCCTATGACCGGTACCTTACCGCCCGTTTACCGGCGCGGCGCGCCGAGGAGACCTGGGATGGCACGGCCTGGGGCACTCCCGCGGTCGTTCACGTCGTCTACGACGGCGATCTGCCCGTGGCTGAGTTCGACGGCGCCGGGAACCTGCTGCGCGAGATGGTCTGGAACCCCTCCGCCGCGGGCGGGGTGGGCGGCCTGGTGCTGCTACGCACTCAGGCGGGCGTCTTCCGCCCGATCTGCGACTTCCGCGGCAACGTGCTTGCACTGCTCGACGAGAGCGGCGACATTGCGGAGTCGTACCGCTACGACGGCTTCGGCCGGACGCGGGTCTTCGACGGCACGGGCGCCGAACTTACCGGGTCCGCGCTCGGCAATCCGTTCGGCTTCGCCTGCAAGCGCTACGACCCGACCACGGCTCTTTGTCACTTCGGCGCGCGCTGGTACGACCCCGCCCTGGGCCGCTTCCTCTCGCCCGACCCGCTGGGCTTCGTCGACGGCCCGAATCGCTACGCCTACTGTGCCGGCGACCCGGTCAACTTCGTCGACCCCTGGGGGCTGTGCGGGAGGCGGGCAGGCCTGTTTGCCGAGTCCGCCAAGCTCGCAGCGCTTCTCTTCATCATGCGGGCAGAGCAATCCCCCGTGGTGCGTACCGGGAGTGCTTTTGCCCTACAGGCAAGCGACGCGGTTTGGCGGGACCAGAAGGACGTCTATGACCTTCTGGTTTACGACCTGCCTGACAGCTTCGTTGAGTTCCTGGCATACCCCGACCTGGGAAGTGCGTTCGCACTGTTCTCGGCTGGCAACCAGGCTGCCGGGACCCTCGCGATCTTCGTACCGGGCGCGTTGAGAGGAGAGAGTGGTAACGCCCCAGAGAGTGGACCGAAAACGGGAATGGGTCCGGGTGCTGCGAGCAGAAGCGATCTCGCCCTCAACACCTTCGGAAGCCGGGGCGCCGCTTTTAGGGAAGCGAAAACCAGGGGGGGCGTACCTCGGAGTCAGCAACCGTCCCGCGTCTATCATGAACGGACCCTTGACCAGCCTGGGAATGTCCAGGGACGCGTGTACGAATTCCGCCAGGCCGACGGCAGTGTCGTGACCATTCGTGAGCACTCTCTGGGCCACGTCAAAGGTGACCTCGGTTCGCACTTCAATGTCGAGGCCAGGCCGGCCCCGAACCAACCCCGGGTCGCTGTGCCCGAGGGCGAACACGTGTTCTTCGAGTAGGTCACACATGGAACACAGCAACATCCTCTATCTGGTCGAGCAGGGAGTTCGCCCTTGGGAGCAAGAGGGGCGTGAGTCCCCGAGCGACCTCACACTGACACTGGTGGCTTCCCGCCCAGATCACCTCACAGCCTTGGCCGATAGACTCATCGATGCTCTCTTCGCGGCATCCGCCGAGCTTCTCATGTGGACCACACGCGGAAGTCCATTCACTGGCAATCGCCTGCAAGAGAAGCGCTATCAGGCCAGACTGGCACGGCGGCAACCGGGATTCGGTGAACCCTACGTCGGCACCGCGCCTGACTACGACATTCCCTGCACGTGTTGCCGCATGATGCGTCCCCTGTCTCCAGATCACTACGAGTGTCTGGTCAACGGGCGGTATACCGTCGCCGTTGTCACGGAAGACAGCCAGCTGTCCGAAGATGGGCTCTGCAGGCTCGCAAGACCATACCTCGCCGGAGTCGATACCGACGCGCTGCTCCAGCTGCTCGCGACGCTCCCCTGCTCCTGCTTGCTTCGGGCATGCGACGGAGGCGGTGACACCTATTCGGTCATCCAGATCATTGGTCCTGTGCCGATCCTCTGCCGCGTTCTACCCTCACTTGCCACAAATGCCACTGAAGCCGGTGGCCGTGATGACATCTGTATGGCAATGAACTGACAGGAGTATGGGGTCAGCGTAACAGAAAATTCCTGTCTGCAGTAACTTATGCCTGTATTGTATGTAACGGTGTAGCTGAAGTACGGCAACTATAGCCCTTATTCTGCTCAATCCGCTTGCAGGAAGAAGGTGTTGGGGGCGATGGTATGGCTGGTGGGGGGAGCGGGCTGCGGGAGGGTGAGCGTGCTGCCCCGGGGTGTCGGCGGCGATGACGTGGAAGTGACCGCGGAGGACGCCTGGAGCCGCGACGGTCGGTGAGTCTGCGCCCTAACGTCGGGGTCAGCGTAAGCTAACATGCTCAGCAGTATCAGGTTACTGGCTTTCGGCATGCGATCCTATGGCTGACTGTCTGCAATCATTGCCACTGTCCGTGTGCGGCAGAGGGGCTCTCATAGCCGAGCGGACCGTGGTTCTACCGCAGAGGGCGCGGAGGTACGCAGAGGGGGAGAGGGTAGGGGACTGTCTCTCGCCAAGCCGCCACGAGCGCCAAGGGGAGAGGGGGAGAGGGCGAGTACGCCTGTCAGGTCCTGGTTTCCGTTTGACGCTCTGCGGCCTTGAGTTCCTCGTCTTCTTTCTTGGCCCGCAGGGCCTGTCGGTCGGAGGGCGGCTCTTGCGTCTGCGGCGAGGGATGCTATGGTGTGAGGTTGTAGATACGGGTTGCGAAGCACGTGAAGGCCAACGTATGAACGACGGGCGTCTGCTGGGCACCATTACTATTGGCTGCGGGGCGTAGCCTCGGGGCCTGATGCCTGTTGCAGAGAATCAGCCCTTCCCGCCCCGAGGCAGGAAGGGCTTTGTTTTTGAAGGACACGGTCCATGATGACGGAAGTCAGGGTCGGGATCGCGTGTGGCCGACCTGGATATCACCAGCGACCGCGGCGTGGTGGTGCCGGCGGGGGTGCTGACGCAGGATGCGGTGGGCCTGATCGAGGACCCGTCGGTCGACGTGGTGGTGGAGCTGATTGGCGGCACGGGCGTGGCCAAGGACTTCATCCTGCGGGCGCTGGCGGCAGGCAAGCCGGTGGTGACGGCGAACAAGGCCCTCCTGGCGAAGCACGGCGAGGAGATCTTCTCCGCGGCGGAGCGTTCCAGTGCCGACGTCTACTACGAGGCCAGCGTCGGCGGCGGCATACCGTGTATCAAGGCCATGCGGGAGGGCCTGGTCGGCAACCGCATCCGCGAGATCGTCGGGATTCTCAACGGCACCTGCAACTACATCCTGACGCGCATGGAGCGCGAGGGCGCCGACTTCGATGCGGTTCTGGCGGCGGCGCAGGCGGCGGGCTATGCCGAGGCCGATCCGAGTCTGGATGTCGATGGCATCGACACGGCGCACAAGGCGACCATCCTGGCCTCGCTGGCCTACGGCGAGTGGTTTGGCATGGAGCCCCTGCACATCGAGGGCATTCGCCGGGTCAGCCTGCAGGACATCCACTACGCCTCCGAGCTGGGCTACCGGATCAAGCTCCTGGCGGTGATCAAGGAGCGCGACGGTGGGGTGCAGATGCGCGTGCAGCCGACCCTGATCCCCATCAGTTCGCTGCTCGGCCATGTCGGCGGGGTGTTCAATGCGGTCTGGGTGCGCGGTGATACCGTGGGCGGCACCATGTACTACGGTCGCGGCGCCGGCCGTGACGCCACGGCCAGCGCCGTGGTGGCCGACATTGTCGATGTCAGCCTCAACCTGAAATTCGGTTCGCACCGTCGTGTGGCGGCCTTCCGGGCGCATCAGGGCTACGACCGCGTCGTGCCGATGAGCGACGTGCGGACGCGCTACTACATCCGCCTGCAGGCTCTGGATCAGCCCGGGGTGATGGCCCTGGTCAGCGGCATCCTCGGCCGGCATGGCATCAGCATCGCCGGGTCGGATTGACGAGATTGTCGAGCCGCCGGCGATGTTCCGCATCGAGGATCTGGACTGAGCGCGGCCATCGCGCGGCGGCGTGGGGAACCCGTTGCAAGCTCTGGAGTCTGAGGCCACTATGAGTACCTTCATCCATATGTATGACACCACCCTGCGTGACGGTACGCAGAGTCAGGGTGTCTCGTTTTCGAAGACCGACAAGGTCCGCATCGCCGAACGTCTGGACGCCTTCGGTGTGAGCTACATCGAGGGCGGCTGGCCGGGTTCGAATCCGAAGGACATGGGCTTCTTCGAGGCCATGCGCGGCCGGCGTCTGACTCACGCCCGTCTGGCGGCCTTCGGGAGCACGCGTCGTGCCGGTGTCGGCCCGGAGCAGGACGCCAATCTGCAGACCCTGCTCGAGGCCGAGACGCCGGTGGTGACGATCTTCGGCAAGAGCTGGCTGTTCCATGTGCATGACGTCCTGCGCGTCTCGCCCGACGAGAATCTCGAGATGGTCGGCAGCTCGTGTGCCTTCCTGCGCGAGCACGACCGCGAGGTGATCTTCGACGCCGAGCATTTCTTCGACGGCTATGCCGACAGTCCCGGGTATGCCCTGGACGTGCTGCGTCGGGCGGTATCGGCTGGGGCCTCGACGGTGGTGCTCTGCGACACCAATGGCGGGACGCTGCCCGACCGCCTGGAGCGCGCCGTTCGCGAGGTCATGGCGGCGCTGCCCGGTGTGGCGGTCGGCATCCACTGCCACAACGACACCGGCTGCGGGGTCGCGAGCAGCCTGGCGGCGGTGCAGGCAGGGGCGACGCAGGTGCAGGGGACGATCAACGGCTTCGGCGAACGCTGCGGCAATGCCAATCTGTGCACGATCATCCCGGCGCTGCGTCTGAAGATGGGGATGGAGTGCCTGCATCAGCCGCGTCTGGAGCGCCTGGCCGAGATGAGCCGGTTTGTCTACGACCTGGCCAACATCAGCCCGGACGACCACCAGCCCTACGTCGGCGGGGCGGCCTTCGCGCACAAGGGCGGCATGCACGTCAATGCCGTGGCCAAGAA
>JAGVUW010000627.1 GCA_019136035.1 Verrucomicrobiota bacterium
CTCGTCCTCGCCCCTCGCCCTCGTCCTCGCCCCTGTCCTCCTCCTCGCCCTCCTCCTCGTCCTCGCCCCTCGTCCCTCGTCCCTCGCCCCTCGCCCCTCGTGAACCGCCTCGGTTCACAGCCGCGTCACCGCGAAGCCGGCCTGGCGCAGACTCGCCACCAGGCCGCGCGCGCCGAGGAGGTGGCCGGTGCCGACGACGACGAGGTCGTCGCCCGGGCAACTGCCGGCACGGGCCCCCAGGGCCGCCTGCCAGGCGGCGTTGCGCGAGGTCAGGAAGCGCTCGCGCAGCTCCGGCGAGCTGTCGAAGCCGGTGGTCACCAGCTCCTCGAGCGCCGCCAGGTCGCCGGCGAGGTAGGCGGTCAGCATCGCCTCGACAAAACCGCGCACATGCGCGACCTCGGCCAGCGACTCACGCAGGAGCGCCACGCCGGACACATCCGAGAGGCCGGCAAAGAGGTCAATCTGGAACTCCGGGCTCTCGAGGGCTTCGATGGCCTTGCCATCCGCCTGGCTGCGGCCGCAGAGGACGCGGTCGATGCCCCGCGACGGATCGACGCCGCTCTGCCGCAGCGCCAGACTCAGGAGCTGGTTGGCGCAGTACCAGGCGCGGTAGCGCTCCAGCCAGCTCGGCTCCAGGCCCAGCGGCGGCGGCCATTCGGCCTTGCGCTGCATCAGCACCGCGAAGGCCGGCAACTGGGTCAGACGCAGGTCGGTCTCGAGGATGACCGTGGCGCAGGACTGGTACGCCGCCTCGATGACCGCCGGAAGAGGATAGAGCCGGTCGTCGCCGAAGTGCAGACTGCCGAGGAGGAAGATCGCCCCGCCGGCGGGCTTGTCCAGACGCCAGAAGACATGCTGGCCGCTGTGGCGGGCCACGCCAGGACCGGCCGACGCCGCCCGCGGCATGGCCACCCCCGCCGGCGCCTCCGAGCCGGAGGCCACCTGGGCCAGCAGACGCGCCGACGACACCGCCCCCGGACACGCCGGTGTGCCGCGCTCTACGGCTGCCAGCCGCACTCCCATGAAAACGCCTCCTGCCAGCATCAGCCACCCCGGAACCGGCCCAAGTGCCAGCGCCGCAGGCCCACCGGCCGACGCCACCATACACGGTGACATCCGCCCTGCAACCCGCCCGATCCCCGATCACAGGGGCGCCGCAGGGCTGTTTGAAAGTCCGGTTCTGGCACCCTTTCAGGGTGCGTGGTTCGTGGAATCGCGTTTCCGGGGGTCGTGCTCTCGCGCGACCCCCGGCTACGATCTGGCACCCCTTCAGGGTGGCCAGGCGAGCGCTGACGCGATCTTCGATCAGCCCTGGGGGCGCCGGGGCGCGGCTGTACAGAACCCGGGCGGGTGCTACATTAGCCCGCCACTGAGAACACTCCGGCCCGGCGTGGGCGGTCCGGCGCCGGCCGTCCGACCGCCGGGCATAGCCAGACATGCTGACGTCTCTCGCCATCCTCTTCCGCAGCGCGGCCGCCTCGCCGGCGGCCCGACGCCTCGTGCCTTGCCTCGCCTTGGCTGTGGCCCTGCTGTGCCCCGCGCTCGCGGCTCAGGAGGCGGCAGCGAATCCGGCCGTGGCGAACCCCTACGCCTCGCGTGACAAGGGCCTCAGCGCCATGGGCCAGGGCGTCTACGGCGCCGCTGCCGAGTTCTTCCTGGACTACCGCAAAGCCACCGGCCTGCGTGAGCCGGACTTTGCCGACGCCACGATCCACCTGGTCAAGGCCTGGGTGATGGCCGGCGACACCGCCAAGGCCGCCGAGGCCCTCGAGTTCCACCGCGCCCGCAGCCAGGACCTCACCGAGGCCTACTTCCTGCATGCTTTGCAGTACTGGCGCGCCGTCATCCTGCGCGCCGAGGGGCACCTGCGCCCGGCCCAGCAGGCGGCGCTGCCCCTCCTCGACCGCGCCGTCGAGCCGGAGCTGCGCCAGAACACCCTCTACCTGCTCGCCGACCTCGACATCCTGCAGCAGCGCTGGCCCGAAGCCGAGGCGCACCTGCAGAGGCTCCTGCAGGAATTCCCCGGCGCGCCCCAGGCGGTCCGGGCGCGTCTGCGCCTGGCGTCGGTGCTGTTGGTGACGCAGCGTCTGCCGCAGGCCGAGGCCATCCTCGACGAGCTCCAGGGCAAGGTCAGCGAAGCCGACGCGCGCGAGGTCACGCGGTCGCGCGTCCTCCTGGCGGTCCAGCGTGGCGAACTCGACCGCGCCGTCGAGCTCTACCGCGGCATCGCGTCGGGCCGGCCGCGCGAGCCCGACGCCGAGTGGTGGATCACCAGCTCGGCCCTCTCGGCGGCGCTGTGCGAGGCCGGTCGTCATGAGGACGCCCTGGCCATCCTGCCGCAGGTCAGCGCCATGGCCCTGACCGAGGACCAGCGTGTCGAGAGTCTCCTGCGTACGGCCGAGGCCCAGATCGCGCTGCAGCGCCTGCCCCAGGCCATCGACAGCCTCGAGCGCTTCAAGCGCGACTACCCGCGCCGACCGGAGAGCGTGCCGGTCCTCATACGCCTGGGCGAGCTCCTGCGCCAGACCAACAACGCCGCCACCGCGGTGGCCTACTTCGCCGATGTCATGGCACACCCCGGCGCCTCGCCGGCCTTCCGCTACCGCGCTGCCATCAGCCGTGCCGGCTGCCTGAAGGAGGCCGGCGTGCCCGAGCAGGCCGTCAAGGCCTACCTCGAGGCCGAAGCCTACGGCAGCAGCGCCACCGAGAAGGCCCAGGCCGTCCTCCTGGCCGCCGAGACCGCCTTCGCCCTCGGCGACTACGCCGCCGCCGCGGCCAGCTATGGCGCCGTCTGCGAGCGCTACCGCGAGACGGCCTTCGGCGAGGAAGCACGCTTCCGCCAGGCCCGCGCCCTGTTCGAACAGAAGAGCTTCGCCGAGTCGGCGGCCGCCTACGCACGTTTCATCGCCGAGTTTCCGCAGAGCCCGCAGCTCGAGACGGCGCGGCTCGAGCGCGCCATGGCACTGCGCCGCAGCGCCGGCAGCCGCGAGGAGTTCCAGGCTGCCTTCGCGGAGCTCTGGGCCTTCACCGAGCAGCACCCCGGGGCTGCGAGCGTGCCGCGGGCCCTCATGGAGGCCTACGAGGCGGCCCTCGGCGCCGGTGACTCGGACAGCGCCGTGCAGGCACTCTCGACGATCATCGACAGCCACCCCGCTGCCGAACTCTACCCGGACGCGCTCTACCACCGCACCGTGATGTACTTCATGCGGGCTGAGTACGACAAGGCCGTTGCCGATGGCGAGGCCTTCCTCGAGAAGTTCAGCGCCCTGCCCCTGGCCCCGGATATCATGCTCCAGCTCGGCGACCACCACGCCAACCGCGGCGACTTCGAGCAGGCCAAGGGCTGCTTCTCGATGCTGGCAAGCAAGCACCCGCAGTCGGCCTTGGCGCCGGTGGCCCTCTACGAAGCCGCGCGCTGCTCGTACCGCCTCGACCAGCTCGACTCGGCCCTCGTCCTGCTGGACCAGATCCTGGCCATGGATAACCCCAAGCCCAAGGCCGATATCCTGGCCCGCGCCGAGTTCCTCTACGGCGACACCCTGGCCCGGCAGGACCAGTACGAGAAGGCCCTCGAGCACTTCGCCCGCGCCCGCGACCTCGCCGGCGAGACCCGCCTCGGCATCGCCGCCCAGGGCCGCCGCGGTGAGATGCTCTACGCCCTGGCCGGCGTCGACAAGGCCCGCCTCGACGAGGCCATCCAGTGCCTGACCGCCCTCACCGAGGCCCGCAGCACCCCGGCCGACCTCTGGGAAATCGCGACCTACCGCCTCGCCAAATGCCACGAACAGGCCGGCGACTACAGCCGCGCCATCAAGTCCTACCTCGATATCTTCTACCAGTACGAGCAGGACCGCCGACAGAACCGCCGACGCGATTACCTCTACCTCGCCCGCAGCGTCTACGACGCGGCACGCCTCCTCGAGATCAGCGGACGCAAGAACGACCTCTCAACCGCTGCGACCCTCTACGAGTACTACGCCGACCTCGAACTGCCGACCGCCGAAGACGCCCGTCGGCGCGCCCGCCAGATACGCGAGCGGCACGACCTGGCGCAGTGACACGCGACCGGCTCGATGCGGCCTCCGCGACGCCGCGGCGGGGGCCGGACGGACGCGAGCGCCGCGACCGCCGGAAGGGGCCAGGAACCATGCTCGACGACACCCTGCGCCGCACCGAAGACTACCTCCGAGAGCGCCTGCTGCCCTTCTGGATCGCCCGCGCCCCGGAGCCCCGCCACGGCGGCTTCCAGACCAACTACGACCGCGACGGCCGACGCACCGGCGTGACCGAGAAGACCCTCCTCTGCCAGGCCCGCTGCCTGGTGACCCTGGCGCACGCCGCGCGCCTCGGCTGGACCTGGCCCGGCTGGGAGGCCTGGCTGCGGCAGGGCGTCGAGTTCCTGGAGAGGGCCTTTCGCGACCCGGAGCACGACGGCTACATCTGGGTCACCGAGTCCGACGGCACCTGGCGCGACGACCGCAAGGTCCTCTACGGCCACGCCTTCCTGATCTACGCCTACAGCGAGTTGGCCATGGCCCTGGGCTGCCGGGCCTGCCGCGACCGCGCCGAGGGCCTCTACGATCTCGTCGGCAGCCGCGCCGCGGACCACCGCCACGGGGGTTTCCTCGAGCACTTCACGCGCGCCTGGGAGGTCGATGCGGTCCGCGCCGACGGCGTCGTGCACAAGTCGCTCGATGTGCACATGCACCTCCTCGAGGCCTTCACGGCGCTGCTCGAGCTGACCGGGAGCCCCTGGCACCGCCGCGGCCTGGAGGAGATCACCGAGCTGATCTTCAGCCGCTTCGTCGACCCCGCCACCGGCACCGGCATCAGCATGACCACCACTGACTGGACGCCCCTGCCGAATCTCCAGCTTGGGACGCTCTGGGGCAGTGACCGCTTCGAGCCGGCCGGCAAGCCGGTGACGATCACCTCCTACGGCCACAACATCGAGTTGGCGTGGCTCTACCTGCACAGCCTCGAGGTCCTCGGCCGCGACCGCGCGGAGGGCCTGCCGCGGGTCGTGCCCATCGCCGAACACACCCTCCGCCACGGCCTCGACACCGAGTTCGGCGGCCTCTTCACCGAGGGCGACCGCGATGCCGGACCGACCGAGTTCACCAAGGAGTTCTGGCAGCAGGCCGAGGCCCTCGTCGGTTTCCTGGATGCCTTCGAACTGACCGGCGACGAGCGCTACCTCGATGCCTTCAGAAATGTCCACGACTTCGTCTTCAACCGCATGATCCACTGGGAACAGGGCGAGTGGTTCCCCCTCCTCGACCGCGATGGCACCGTCCTCTGGGACTACATGGGCCACCAGTGGAAGATCTGCTACCACACCATCCGCTCAATGTGCGAGGTCGTCATCCGCCTGCGCCGCCTCTCCGCCGCCTGAGCATCGCCCGTGCCGCGGCCGCCGGAGCGGCCGGTGTCACTGGTAGCGCCGGCCCTGGTACTCAAGCCAGCCGCCCTGGTGGCGCCCGGCCGGGTCGTGGTGCGTCCAGTGCACCAGGCCGCCCTGGTGGTTCCAGACGTACTCGCCGTGGAAGCCGACGCGGTCACCGGCGGCCAGGCCGGGCAGGCGCGGCGCCAGGTCGATGTTGTGGGCGATCAGGAGGGTCTGCCCGGAGGCGAGCCGCAGCAGGAAGCGCTGGTGCCGGCTGCCGTCGTGGTCATCGGCGAGGACCTTGACGACCTCGCCCTCGCCGCGCACCGGGACGTCGTCAAGGCGTTCTCGGAAGGCCCGCGCGAGGGCATCTTCCGCGCCGGCGCGGTCCGCCGGCGCGGTGGTAGTGGTCGTCGGGGGCGGCGCCGGGGCCAGCGGGGCGCCGCCGGCAGCGGCCGGGTCGTCACGCCAGAAGCGCAGCACCAGGACGCCGACCACGACCACCAGCAGCGCCAAGGCCTGACGCCGCGTCAGGCGACGCGGTGCAGCCCCTCGAGACAGACCTCGCATGATTCGTCTTCCCCTGTCGCGGCCCGCCGCCGGCGGACCGCCGCAGCGCCCTACCGCCGGCGGAATCCCGGCTCCCAGAACCAGATGATGTCGCGGGTTACCACCCTGCCATCGGCATCGGCGCCGCCGCGCAGCACCTCGCCGGTGCGGCGGGTGCGCTCGGTGGTGCGGCTGACGCAGCCCGCCCCGAGAAGCAGGCCGCAGAGCACCGCGATGAGGCTTGGGCGTAGGGCCATATCACGACCTCGGTGCCGTCGTCCCCGGCGGCCGACTCCGGCCGGCCGCCGGGCCATACCGTTTCCTCAGCGCCGCGCCGCCGGCAGTTGCCGGCGCAGGGTGTCCTGCAGGACCCGGAGCTTCTCCTGCAGCGAGTAGGGCGTGTAGACGTAGTCCTGCTCGAACTGCCAGCCCAGGCGCGAGTCGCGCGTCGCCGCCAGGAGGGCCAGCTTGGTGCGGCGGATTTCCTGACGCAGGAGCGCCGTCATGCGGTCGAGGACCGCATTGGCGCGGGCCGGGTCGGCCTCGGCGGCCTGGCGCAGGCGCAGGTCCTCGAACTCGAGGATGGCCGCGCTGCTCTCCATCATGCGCTGGATCTGCTCGGCGACGACCACCTCGCGCAGGGCCCGCGCGCGCTTCTCCGGCGGGCTGTCCAGGGCGGCGCTGCGGTAGAGCTTCAGGCCGCGCTCCATCAGGCGCGCCGCGGCGCGGAGGTGCTTCAGAAAGACCGGCAGAATCGGCGTCGCGGGGTCGGCCTGCACACCCGAGACGCTGCGGGCGTAGCTCTCGGCGCGGTTGCTGCGGTTGCTGAAGTCCGGACAGAAGACCAGGTAGAAGACCGTGAACGGCCAGGCCGGCTGGACCTTGCCGCCCATG
>JAGVUW010000400.1 GCA_019136035.1 Verrucomicrobiota bacterium
GCAGCCGGACTGGCCGCGTGTGGCCTGCCTGACGCCGCCTGGCCCGGGTTCGGGCGCCGCGCCGGCGCGGCCGCGCGGGCGCACGTGGGCCTGCCTGCCGCGGCGCTGTCGGGAGGCGTGGTCTCTGTGGTCGCATCGGCGCCTGCGCCGAGCGCTCGTACTGGCGGCGCGCGAGGTCGACGCCGTGCACATCCATGCCGAGTTTGCGGACCTTCCCGGGCTCCTGGCGGTGGCGGCGGCGCGCGACGCCGGCCTGTCGGTCAGCCTGGGCATCCACGCCCGCGATGTGCATCAGCCGAAGTACCGCCTCGAGGCGATGCTGCGCGGCGCCCGCTTCGTGACCGCCTGCAACGCCGCCGCCTGGGCGGCCGCCCGGGCGGCGTGCCCGGCGGCCGCCGCCGCGATCCACCTCATTCCGCATGGCATCGACCTGACGGCATGGCCCTTCCGCGAAGCGCCCTTCGCGCCGGGGCTGCCCCTGCGCCTCCTCTATGCCGGCCGTCTCGTCGAGAAGAAGGGCGTCGACACCCTGCTGGAGGCCGTGGCCATCCTCGCACGCGCTGGCCAGCCGTGCCGCCTGGCGCTGGCGGGTGACGGCCCGCTGGGGCCGGCGCTCCGGGGCCTCGCCGACGCCTTGGGCATCGCCGCCAGTGTCGACTGGCTCGGAGTCCTGACGCGCGACGGGGTGCGCCAGGCCCTGTCGCAGTCCGACGCCTTGGTGGCGCCGAGCCGGGTCGGCCGGGATGGCGACCGCGATGGCGTGCCGAATGTCCTCCTCGAGGCCATGGCCCTCGGCGTACCGGTGGTCGGCACCACCGCCGGCGGCCTGGGCGAGGTCCTCGATGAGGGCACGGGCTGGGTCGTGCCGGCAGACGCGCCCGCCGCCCTGGCCGAGGCGCTGGGTGCCCTCGCGGTACGGGCCGTGGCCGCGGCGGAGGTACGCCGCCGCGCCGCCCGCACCCGGCTCGAGGAGCGCTACGACGCCCGACAACTGGCACAGCAGCGCGCGGCGCTGTTCGAGGCCGTCCTGGAGAACCACCGCGGCAGGTAGGCCCTGAAGGCCCGGGGCCCGTGGACCGGTCCCCGTGGCAGGACGCCCGACGCCCGTGGCCCCGCCCGACACCGTGTCCGCCGATCCCGTCCGTGTCGGTCCGTGTCCCGAGCCGGGAGGCCGCGTCCCCGCGGCCCCGCCCCTACCGGCTCCCCCTCGGCTGGCAGACGCCTGCCCGCCGAAGACGATCCCTCAGATGATGACCTGGCCTGACGCGGGGTCGAAGAGGTGCCCCTTGGTCAGCAGGATGGCCATATCGACGGTGTTGCCGACGCGGCCTTGCCAGTGCGAGTCGACGCGGGCGATGTAGGCATTGCGGCCGGTGTTCAGGTAGACGTAGGTCTCCGAGCCCATGGGTTCGACGACCTCGATCCTGGCCTTAAGCCGCGGCAGACCGGGCATGGCCTCGGCCGTGGGAGAGCCGATGTGCTCGGGACGCACCCCCAGGGTCACCTCGCGGCCGTGGTACGGTGCCACCGCCTGGCGCCACTCGGGCGGCACCGGTATGGCGACGCTCTCCTCCTGCAGGGTCGGCGTGCCATGGTCGTCGACCAGCGTCACCGTGAAGAAGTTCATCGGCGGCGTGCCGATGAAGCCGGCGACGAAGGTATTCACCGGGTTGTCGTAGAGCTCGGTCGGGGTGGCGACCTGCTGGATGAGGCCGTCCTTCATGACCACAATGCGGTCTCCCATGGTCATCGCCTCGACCTGGTCGTGGGTGACGTAGATCATGGTGGTCTGGAGGCGGCTGTGCAGGCGGCTGATCTCGGTGCGCATCTGCACGCGCATCTTGGCATCGAGGTTCGACAGCGGCTCGTCGAAGGGGAACACGGCCGGCTTGCGCACGATGGCGCGGCCCACCGCCACGCGCTGGCGCTGGCCGCCGGAGAGGGCCTTGGGACGACGCTCGAGGAGCTCCTCGATCCCCAGGATCTCGGCCGCCTCGCGCACCCGCGGCTCGATCTCGGCCTTCTTGAACTTCCGCAGCTTCAGACCGAAGGCCATGTTCTGGTACACGGTCATGTGCGGGTACAGGGCGTAATTCTGGAAGACCATGGCGATGTCGCGATCCTTGGGCGGGACGTCATTGACCACGCGTTCGCCGATCTGGATGGTCCCCTCGCTGATCTCCTCCAGGCCGGCGATCATGCGCAGCGTCGTCGACTTGCCGCAGCCCGACGGCCCCACCATGACGACGAACTCGCCGCTCTCGATCTCGAGGTTGAAATCCTTGACGGCCCGGACATTGCCCGAGTAGATCTTGCCGACACTCTTCAGGGTGACTCTGGCCATGCAACGTGATCCTCCGGCACGAACCCGCGTCACGCCCGCTCGTGCAGGACCGACTATACTGGCCGACGCCAGCGGCACAAGCCGGCCTCGGCTCGAGGCCGGCGCCGCGGGGCCGCCGGCGGGGGTGGGGGCGCCGCCGCCGCAGCCGGCGGCCCTACAGGACGCGCACGACAACGGCCGCGAAGCCCACCGACAGCCCCAGCAGGACCAGGCCCAGGAACAGCGCCATGGCCAGGTTCCGCTGGTCCAGCTCGCGGCGGGCATCCGCCGGCAGCAAGGCCAGTACCCGCCGCACCGTCACCGGCAGAAACCAGGCCAGCACCAGCAGCCAGCCCAGGCCGTACAGGTAGCTCTTCAAGGCCGACCAGAAACCCGACATCGATGCGCCCTCCAGCCAGAAAACAACGGGCGGTGCCGTCACCCCGGACAGCACCGCCCGCTCAGACACACAGCGCCAGGACTGCGCCCGACCGCGGAGGAGCTATTCCTCCTCGGCCTCCTTCTTGGCCTCTTCCTGGATCTTCGCGGCCAGCATCGCCGGCACCGGCTCGTAGCGTTCGAAGCTGATCTCGCAGGTGCCGCGGCCCTGGGTGATGCTGCGCAACTGGGGCGGGTAGGTGAAGGTCTCCGCCAGCGGGATTTCGGCCTTGACCACCTGCATGCCCTCTTCGCGGTCCATGCCGAGGATGCGTCCGCGGCGGCTGTTCAGATCACCGGTGATATCCCCCATGTACTGCTCGGGGAAGATGATCTTGACGCTCATGATGGGCTCGAGGATGATCGGCTTGGCCTCGGCCATAGCGGCGCGGAAGGCGCCGCGCGAGGCGATCTTGAAGGCCATTTCCGAGGAGTCGACGGGGTGGTACTTGCCGTCGAAGACGACCGCCTTGACGTTGATCACCTTCGAGTTGGCCAGCGGGCCGCGCTGCATTGTCTCGACAACGCCCTTCTCGATGGCCGGGATGAAGTTCTTCGGGACGTTGCCGCCGACGACCTCGTTGGCGAACTCGAACTCGGCTGTGGGCAGGGGCTCGACACGCAGGTGGACCTCGGCGAACTGGCCGTGGCCGCCGGTCTGCTTCTTGTGACGGAACGAGGCCGAGCCGGCGCTGGTCACGGTCTCGCGGTAGGGGACCTTCGGCGTGCCCAGGGTGACCTCGACCTTGAAGTCGTGCTTCAGGCGATTCACCATCAGGCTCAGGTGCTGGTCGCCCATGCCGCGGATCACCACCTGGCGGGTCTCGGCGTTACGCTCGATCTGGAAGGTCACATCCTCGGCCATCAGACGCTGCAGGCCGGTGCCGATGCGGTCCTCGTCATTCTGCGAGGCCGCAAAAACCGCGTAGGCCATGGTCGGCTGCGGATACGGCGGCGGCTGCGGACGCACCTCGGTCGCCTTCTGCGCCAGGACGTCCATCAGGGCGGTGCTCTTCAGCTTGGCCACGGCGACAATCTCGCCGGCGCCCGCCGACTCGACCGTCGACTGCTCCTTGCCATTGATGTGCAGGAGCTGGCCCACGCGCTCCTTGGCGCTGCGCGTGGCATTGTAGAACTCGCCGTCGGCCTTGAAGGTGCCGCTGTAGATGCGGAAGAAGGTGAGCTGGCCGATGAAGGGGTCGTTGACCGACTTGAAGACGCGGGCGTAGGCCTCGCCGGAGGCCCGGTCGATCTCGCCCGTCTCGCAGGGCACCGGCGCGGCCGCGGTCGGGGCCGGGCAGAGCTCGCAGAGGGCATTCATCAGCTCGGTCACACCGATGTCCTTGGCAGCACTGCCGCAGAACACCGGCGCCAGAGCCCCGGAGAGCAGGGCGCCGTGCAGGCCGCGGGTCATCTCCTCGGGCGTCAGCGAGCCCTTGTCCAGGTAGGTCTCCATGAGGGCGTCGTCCGAGCCCGCCACGGTGTCCACCAGCGCCTCGCGCTGCTCGTCGACGCCCGCGACGCCGTCGGCCATGACGCAGGTCACGCCCGAGAGGCCCTCACGCTCGCCAACCGGCACCGCCATCGGCAGGCAGATGGTGGCCCCGAAGCCCTCCTGCAGGGCCGCCAGGACGCCCTCGTAGTCAGCCTGCTCACGGTCACAGCCATTGATGAAGAAGGCGCGCGGGATGCCGGCATCGCGGGCCTGCTTCCAGGCCCGCAGCGTCCCCGGCCCGACGCCGAGGTTGGCATCGACCACGATCAGGACCATGTCCGCCACGCTGATCGCGCCAATCGCCTCGCCACAGAAGTCCGGGTAGCCGGGGGTGTCGAGGAAGAAGAAGTGGTGGTCATTCCAGGCGCAGTTCAGGGCCGCCGTGAAGATGCTGCCCTTACGCTCCTGCTCCTCGGCACGGAAGTCCGAGATGCTGGTGCCCTGATCGACACTGCCCAGCCGCGTCACGGCGCCGGCCTTGTACAGCATCATGTCGGCGAGCGTCGTCTTGCCGGCTCCCGCGTGACCGGCGATTACGAAGTTCCTGACCCTATCGGTGCCACATTTCTTCACAACCGCGTCTCCAAAACTGCTTGCACCCGGTGTTCAGTCGCCCAAACGAGCGGTGTACCCTAGCATCACGCCTCCGGGAAGTAAACCCCTGCCCCAGGCGAATTTCGCCGAGGCCGGCCAGAGCGCCGCACGGTGGGCCGGCACACCGGCCGGGACGCGTTGCTTCATGCGAGGGTATAGTACCTCACCCATGGCCCGCGGGCGGCGCCCTCGCCGGGTCCGGCCCGGCCGGAGCTATCAGGCAACGCAGGGAGTGACTATGCAGGGACCCCGTCTCGACCCGACGCAGCTCGCGGACTGGCAGATTGCCGAGGCCGCCGAAGCGACCATGAAGCCCCTGGCCCACCTGGCGGGCGAACTGGGCCTGCGCGACGACGAACTCATCCCCATGGGCCGGGCCCTGGCCAAGATCGACCAGCGCCGCGTCCTCGAACGCCTCGGCCAGCGGGCGCCCGGGCGTCTCATCGACGTCACGGCCATCACCCCGACCCCCCTCGGCGAGGGCAAGACCACCACCACCATGGGCCTGGTCCAGGGCCTCGGCCGGCGCGGCCGGCGCGTCATCGGCGCCATCCGCCAGCCCAGCGGCGGCCCGACCTTTAATATTAAGGGCTCCGCCGCCGGCGGCGGCCTGGCCCAGTGCGTGCCCCTGACGCAGTTCAGCATGGGCCTCACCGGCGATATCGACCGCATCACCAACGCCCACAACCTGGCCATGGTCGCCCTGACCGCGCGCCTGCAGCACGAACGCAACTACGACGACGCGGCCCTGGCCCGACGCGGCCTGCGCCGGCTCGACATCGACCCGGAGCGCGTCTCCCTGCGCTGGGTCATCGACTTCTGCGCCCAGGCCCTGCGCTCCATACGCATCGGCCGCGGCGGCAAGATGGACGGCGTCGAGATGGACTCCGGCTTCGCCATCACCGTCTCCAGCGAGCTGATGGCCATCCTGGCCGTGTCACGCGACCTGCGCGACCTGCGCGAACGCATCGGCCGCATGGTCGTCGCCTACGACCGCCAGGGCCGGCCGGTCACCACCAGTGACCTCGAGGTCGCCGGCGCCATGGCCGCCTGGATGGTCGACACCATCAACCCGACCCTCATGCAGACGCTCGAGGGCCAGCCGGTCCTGGTCCACGCCGGGCCTTTCGCCAACATCGCCATCGGCCAGAGTTCCGTCATTGCCGACCTCCTCGGCACCCGCCTGGCCGACTACCACGTCACCGAGAGCGGCTTCGGCGCCGATATCGGCTATGAGAAATTCTGGAACCTCAAGTGCCGCTACTCGGGCCTGCGCCCCAGCGCCGTCGTGGTGGTGGCCACCATCCGCGCCCTGAAGATGCACGGCGGCGGACCGGCCGTGAAGCCGGGCGTACCCCTCGATGAGGCCTACACCCGCGAGGACCTCGGGCTGCTCGAGAAGGGCTGCGAGAACCTCGCCGCCCACCTGCAGATCGTCCGCCGCAGCGGCGTGCGGCCGGTCGTCTGCATCAACAGCTTCCATACCGACACACCC
>JAGVUW010000313.1 GCA_019136035.1 Verrucomicrobiota bacterium
GGACACTGGGGACACCGGGGACACCGGGACGCCGAGGGGCCTTGGCGGCACGGGGATCTGCGGCGGCGCCCTCCTGGAGTCCCTTGGGTCGCTTGGGTCCCTTGGGTCCCTTTCCGGGAGGCCCCAGCCCCACGGCCCCGGGAACGTCGGGGAGTCCCTGCGCGGCGGGGGCGGGCGACGGCGGCGGCGGCAGGGGGGGCTCTCCTGCTGCGGCGGGGGATCCGTCAGGCGGGCGGCAGGACGATGGTGAAGGTGCTGCCTTTGCCGGGGGTGCTGTCGACGAGGATGCGGCCCTTGTGGGCCTGGACGATGTGCTTGGTGATAGCCAGGCCGAGGCCGGTGCCGCCGGCGTCGCGGCTGCGGGCCCGGTCGACGCGGTAGAAGCGCTCGAAGATGCGCTCGAGGTGTTCGGGGGCGATGCCGCGGCCCTGGTCGGCAACGGCGATGTGGAGATCCCGATCCCCGAGGCCGGCGCGGATGGCGATGGCCGTCGCGGGCTCGCTGTAGGCGATGGCGTTGTCGAGGAGGTTAAGGACGGCCTGCTGCAGGAGCCCGGGATTGGCGAGACAGACGAGGTCGTCCGAGCACTGGAGGTCGACCGCGATCTGCTTGGCGGCCGCGGCCGCGGCGCGGCTCTGGACCGCTTCGGCCAGGATAGGCCGCAGCGGCTGACGGGTGAGCGGCATGGCCTCGGCGGCGTTGTCGCGTTCGAGCCCGGCCAAGGCCAGGAGGTCGTTGATCAGGGCGTTGAGCCGCTCGGCCTGCTGCAGGATAATGCCCAGGAAGCGCTCGGCGTCGGCGCGGTCGTCGAGAGCGCCATCGAGGAGGGTCTCCACGAAGCCCTTAATGGAGGTAATAGGCGTGCGCATCTCGTGCGAGACATTGGCCGCGAAGTCGCGGCGCATGGTCTCGAGGCGTTTGAGGCGGGTGACGTCATGCAGGACAACCACGGCGCCGGGCTGGCCGGCAGCGGCATGGCTGAGCGACGTCGCGCGCACCTGAAGCTGAACGTCATTGCCCTGGTTGCGCAGGACGACCTCCCCCTCGGCGGGCGTCTGGCCGGCGAGGACGCGGTCGAGGATGTCGTGGAGGTCCTTGCTGCGCACGGCCTCACGGAGCGACCGTCCGAGGAGGCGGCCATGATCAAGTCCGAGGATGTCCGACGCCGCCTGGTTCAGGCGGAGCACGGTGGCCTGGGCATCGAGGGCGATGACGCCCTCGGCCATGCTGGCGAGAATGGCCTCGGCCTCCTCCTTCTGACGGGTGACCGACCGGATGCGCTCGGCAAGCTCCAGGGCGACGGCGTTGACGCTGGTGGCGAGGCCGTGGAGCTCGCGTGACGCCTGGCCCTCGAGGCGCACCGTGAGGTCGCCCTGGGCCAGGCGGTCGGCGGCGGCCTGCATGGCGGCCACCGGCGCGGTGAGACGGCGGCTCAGCCAGAAGCTGACCAGCGCCCCTCGGGATCGCCGGGACGGACCGGCACCGCCACGTAGAGCATCGGCCGACGCAGGGTCGGGCTGGCGCCCAGACGGCGCCCGAGGAGGCCCTGGCGCGCCGCCTGGACCTCGGCGCGACCGGCGTGGTTCTCCATGCGGGCGGGGTCTTCCTCGGTATCGGCCAGGACGGTGCCGTCGGCCTGAATCACCGTCAGGCGGTAGGGGACGCTGGCGCCGGCCTTGCGAATCCACGCCTCGAGGCGCTGCGGCATCTCGTCGGGCGGCACTTCACGCAGGATCTCGGCGAGGAGCCGGACGGTGCATTCCAGGCCGACCTGGGTCTCGGCCTGGATGACACTGCGGGTGGTGCGGCTCGAGTACCACACCGTCACCGCCACGGTGACCGCCGCCACCGCCACGAAGCACGGAAAGACCTGCCAGATCAGCCCACGGTGTTTCATGGTGATCAGAGTTCCCGCATGCGATAGCCGACGCCGCGTACCGTCTCGAGGTAGTCGCCGTAGTGCGCCAGCTTCCGGCGCAGGCCGACGATCTGGACATCGACCGCCCGTTCGGTGACGGCATAGGCACTGCCGCGAACCGCGTCGATGATCTGCGTGCGCGTGAAGACCCACCCCGGGCGCCGCGCCAGGAACTGCAGGAGCACGAACTCGGTCGCCGTCAGGTCGATGCTCTGCTCGCCGAGGCGCACCTGGTGCCGCACCGGGTCGATGACCAGGTCGCGGTAGTGCACGACGTCGTCGGCTGTCTCGGGGGTCTGCCGGACACGCCGCAGGCAGGCGCGGATGCGGGCGATGAGCACGCGCGGGCTGAAGGGCTTGCAGACGTAGTCCTGAGCCCCGAGTTCGAGACCGGCGACGATGTCGGGCTCCTCGCCCTTGGCCGTCACCATGATGACCGGTATGCCGACGGTCTGAGGGTCGCCCTTCAGAGCCCGGCAGACATCGAGGCCGTCCATGCCGGGGAGCATGAGGTCGAGCAGGACCAGGTCGGGCGGGTTCTGCCGCACCAGCCGCAGCGCCTCCTCGCCCTTGCCGGCGACCATGACCTGGTAGCCATTCTTGGCGAGGCTGTAGCGCAGCAGCTCGACGATGTCGCGTTCGTCCTCAACAACGAGGATGCGTTTGCCTTCGGCGGCGTCCATGCGGCCCTCCTGCGCCTACCCCTAGCATAGCTCACGATAGCGGTTTCGGCGCCTGAACGGTTCCATGATCTGAGGGCAGTATCACGCCGGCGCGTTGCGGCCGGGTCAGGCGTCGGTTAGAAAACCGTGAGGACGGGCATCCCAAGGCCGGCTGGACGCGATACCGGCAGCGGCCGCAGAACCCCGCCGGCGGGTGGTGGTGGCGGCGGGGGCGGTCTTCACGACAGCACCTCCTAACGGAATTCTAACCGGACCCTCACCGGGGCTGCACCGGCGGGCGGCACAGTGTGGAGTGTAAACCAGGCCCGGCGACTGTGGCGGCGGCCAACGCCGCCCGACGCAGGGACGGGCTGGATAGGCTCCACACCAGGAGAATCGCCATGACAGCCAGAACGTGGTTGCTACAGACCGCCGCCGCCATCCTGAGCGGCGTCACCCTCAGTGCCCAGGTGGCGGTCGACCCGGCCCTGCCCGAGTACAGGGCCGTGCCGGGCGTATCGGGCACCATCACCAGCGTCGGCTCCGACACCCTGAACAACCTCATGACCCTGTGGGCCGAGGGCTTCCGGGCGGTCTACCCGAATGTCCAGGTCGCGATCGAGGGCAAGGGCTCGGCGACGGCGCCGCCGGCGCTGATCGCCGGCACGGCCGCCTTCGGCCCGATGAGCCGCGAGATGAAGCAGAAGGAGATCGACGAGTTCGAGGCGCGCTTCGGCTACAAGCCGACGGCCCTGCCGACCAGCATCGACATGCTGGCGGTCTACGTCCATCGCGACAACCCGATCGCCGGGCTGACCCTGCCGCAGGTCGACGCCCTCTTCAGCAAGAGCCGCAAACTGGGTCACCCCACCGACCTGGTCCACTGGGGCCAGCTCGGCCTGCGTGAGGCCTGGGGCGGCCTCCCGGTCAGCCTCTACGGCCGCAACGCCGCCTCGGGCACCTACGGCTACTTCAAGGAACACGCCCTCGGCAAGGGCGACTTCAAGGACGCCGTCAAGGAGCAGCCCGGCAGTTCGGCGGTAGTGCAGGGCGTGGCCACCGACAGGGGCGGCATCGGCTACAGCGGCATCGGCTACAAGACCGCGGATGTGCGCGCCGTGCCCCTCGCTGCCAGTGCCGGTGACACCTTCATACCCGCCACACCCGAGAATGCCTACACCGGCGAGTACCCCCTGGCGCGCTTCCTCTATGTCTATATCAACGCCAGGCCCGGCACCGCCCTCGACCCCCTCCGCCGTGAGTTCGTGCGCTACATCTTCAGCCGGCAGGGCCAGACCGACGTCGTCAAGGATGGCTACTTCCCGGTGACCGCCGCGATCGCGCAGCAGGCCCTGGAGTCGGTCGGCATCGCGCCCTGACGGCCTGAGACGGGGAGTCCCTGTGAGCACTGGCAACCCAACCAGCGGACGGATTCGGGCCAAGAAGACCACCTGGCGCGTGCGCTGCGCCGAGGTCGTCTCGCGGGCTCTGATCACGGTCGGCGGCATCGGGACGATCCTCTCGGTGCTGACGGTCTTCATCTTCCTGCTGTGGGTGGCCCTGCCGCTGGTACGACGGGCCGCGGTCGCGGACCGCGCCGCCGTGCCCCTGCCCGCACCGGCGGCGACGCCGCTGGGTATCGGCCTGGACGAGTACGGCCTGATGGGCTGGGTGCTCCAGTCTGATGGCCAGCTCTTCAACCTCGACCTCCGTGACGGCGCCGTCCTGGAACGCCGCGAGCTGTCGGCCGGCGCGGCCGTGACGGCCTTCTCGCAGGCCCTCACCGGCGACTCGGTGGCGGTGGGCTTCGCCGATGGCGCGGTGCGTTTCGGCCGGATCGGCTTCCGCACCGAGTTCGTCGAGGCCGAGGCGGCGCCCGACGCCTGGCAGGGCCTGGCCGCGGGCGATGTCCTCCGCGAGGACGCCACGCTCGTGCAGCGCCTCTCCGAGAGCCAGTTCCGCCGACGCCGTCTCGAGGTCGTCCTGGACGAGCCGCTGCCGCTGTCGCCGGGTTCGGCGATCGCGCTCCTCGGCCACCTCGAAGGGCCTTCCGGACGGCTCTGTGCCGCCTGGAGTCAGGACGGCCAGGCCCGCCTGGCACAGGTTACCGAACGGCGTAACATCCTCACCGGCAAGACCACACAGAACCGCCGCGACGCGGTCCTGCCGGTGCCGCCGCGGGCTGGCCTCGGCGCGCCGGCCTTCCTCGTCCTCTCGGGACTCGGCGACACCGTCAGCCTGGCCTGGAGCGACGGCCGCCTCGTGCGCTTTGGCACCCGCGACCTCAGCGCCCCGGCAGTCCTCGAGGAGGTCGAGCTCCTGAGTGACCATCCCGGGCAGCGCCTGACGCGCCTGCAGCCCCTCCTGGGCGGGACGACCCTCCTGGCGGGCGACAGCGGCGGCCGCGTGCGGGCATGGTTCCCGGTGTGGGCCGAGGCCGCCGGGCCGGCGGCCTCGAGCACCCGCCTGGTGGCGGCGCACACCCTGCCCGGCCCGGCCGCACCGGTGGCGAGCCTGGCCTCGTCGGCGCGCACCCGCCTGGTCGCGGTCGGCTACGCCGACGGCAGCACCCGCCTCTTCCACGTCACCAGCCAGAAGGAACTCGCCCGCCTGGCGGCCTTCACCGGCAGTCCGGTGCAGGCCCTGGCCCTGGCGCCGAAGGACGACGCCATCGCGGCGATGAGCGCCGATCAGGCGCGCCTCTGGAGCCTCGACCCGCGCCACCCGGAGGCATCCCTTCGGGCCCTCCTGGGACCGGTGTGGTACGAGGGCGCGGCCGGCCCGGCCCATGTCTGGCAGTCGACCTCCGGCACCGACGACTTCGAGCCCAAGTTCGGCCTCGTGCCCCTGATCTTCGGGACGATCAAGGCGACCGTCTTCTCGATGGTCCTGGCGGTGCCGATCGCCCTCCTGGCGGCGCTCTTCACCAGCGAGTTCCTGCCGCCGCGGGCGCGGCAGTGGATCAAGCCGACCGTCGAGCTGATGGCGAGTCTGCCGAGCGTGGTCCTGGGCTTCCTGGCGGCGCTGGTGATTGCCCCGATGGTGACCGACCGCCTGCCGGTGGTCCTGGCGGCCTTCTATGCTCTGCCCCTGGCCTGCCTCCTGGGCGCCTACGCCTGGCAGATGCTGCCGCGCCGCCTGGGGCTGCGTCTGAGCCGGTGGCGTTTCCTCTGCATCGGCGCCAGCCTGCCGCTGGGCGCCATCCTGGCCCACCTCAGCGCGCCCTGGCTCGAGCGGGCCTGCTTCGCCGGTGACCTCAAGCGCTGGCTGGACGGCCAGATCGGCGATCCGGTCGGCGGCTGGTTCTACCTGCTCCTGGGGCCATCCTGCGCCGCCGTCGCCTGGCCGCTCGGGCGCGCCCTCGGGGCCTGGGTGCGGTCGCACGCGGCCCAGCGCGGCCGCGCCTTCGCGGCCCTCCTCGACCTGTGCCGCTTCCTGGCCGTCCTGGCGGCCGGCGCGGCCGTGGCACTCATGGGCGCCGAACTGCTCGAGGCCCTCGGCTTCGATCCGCGCCGGAGCATCCTGGGCACCTACGTCCAGCGCAATGCCCTCGTCGTCGGCTTCGTCATGGGCTTCGCCATCATCCCGATCATCTACACCATCGCCGAGGATGCCCTGGCGGCGGTGCCGGAGCACCTCCGCTCCGCCTCGCTGGGCTGTGGCGCGACGCCGTGGCAGACGGCCATGCGGCTGGTGGTCCCGACGGCGATGAGCGGCCTGTTCTCGGCCGTGATGGTGGGCCTGGGCCGGGCCGTCGGCGAGACCATGATCGTGCTCATGGCCGCCGGCAACACGCCCGTCCTGGAGTGGAATGTCTTCAACGGCTTCCGGACCCTCTCCGCAAACCTGGCCGTGGAGCTGCCCGAGGCAGTCCGCGACAGCACGCACTACCGCACCCTGTTCCTGGCCGCCCTGGTGCTCTTCCTCATGACCTTCGTCATCAACACCATCGCCGAGCGCATTCGGGCCGGCTTCCGTGAAAAGGCAGGTCACCTGTGACCTCACGCTCATCCACCCCCGACGTCCCCGGCAGCGGCCGCGCCGACGCCCCGCGGCGTCCGCGCGCGGTCTCGCTGGTGGCCGAGTCTGAGCCGATGGTCTGGCTGACCGGCGCCGGGCTGGCCCTGGCGCTGTTCATGATCGTCCTGCTCCTGGCCCTCCTGACCTTCGAGGGCATGCGCAGCCTGTGGCCGCGGCCGCTGCTCCTGATCGAACGCGCCGACGGCACCCGCCTGATGGGCGAGGTGACACGCCACGAGACCGCCTCCGGCCGGGCCGACGCCGACGACACCGGCCGGCGCCGGCTCTTGCGCACCGGCAATGTCGAGCTGACCGGCGAGCACTACACCTGGGTCCCGGAGTCGGCGGTGCAGCGCGAAGAACACCCGGAGTGGGCCCTGGTCGTCGAGCGTCTCGCCTGGGGGCGCTTCTACGGCCTGCCCAAGGCGGCCCGGCGGGATGGCAAGGTCATCGCCGAGACCCCCGAGGCGGTCTGGGAGGCCTTCCGGCAGGCGCATCCCGGCGTACGCCGGCGCTGGGCCGAGCGGCAGCGCCTCGAGACCGTCGAGGTCGGCCGGGTCAACCGGACCCTCGAGGAGGCCCGCCTGCGGGTGCGTCGGGCGGCCCTGCGCGACGGCCCCGCGGCCGACTCCACGCGCACCGCCGAGGCGGTCCTGGCGGCGGTCGAGGCCGCCACGGCGGCGACCTTCGCAGAACTGCAGGCGCGCATCGAGGCGCTGAACCAGGCGAACGCCGCCCACGAGCTGGTGCTCGTCACCGCCGACGGCACTGAGCGGCGCCTGGCCCTGGCCGACGTCGTTCGGGCCTACCCGGCCAACCGCCTCGGCTGGGCCGGTCGGCTCGCGGTCTATCTGGGGCGCTGGCGCGAGTTCCTCTTCGACAACCCGCGCGAGGCCAACAGCGAGGGCGGCGTCTTCCCGGCCATCTTCGGGACGGTGGTGATGACCCTGCTGATGTCGGTGGCGGTGGTGCCCTTCGGGGTGGCTGGTGGTGACCACGGTGCGCATCTCGATCAACAACCTCGCCGGCGTCCCAAGCATTGTCTTCGGTGTCTTCGGCCTGGGGTTCTTCTGCTACCTGATCGGCGCCTCGATCGACCAGGTGTTCTTCAGCGCGCAGCTCCCGAATCCGACCTTCGGCAAGGGCGGCATCCTCTGGGCCGCCCTGACCCTGGCGCTGCTGACGGTGCCGGTGGTGATCGTCGCCACGGAGGAGGCCCTGGCGGCGGTGCCGAACTCGATGCGCGAGGGCTCCTACGCCTGCGGCGCCAGCAAGTGGCAGACGATCCGGCGCATCGTCCTGCCGCGGGCCATGCCGGGCATCATGACCGGGATGATCCTGGCC
>JAGVUW010000165.1 GCA_019136035.1 Verrucomicrobiota bacterium
ACGTCCGGCCGGCCGTCCAGGATGGCGTCGCGGGCGACGACCTCCTCCTGGCTGTAGGCGGTCAGGGAGTAGGTCCCGGGCAGGTCGGTCAGGCGCAGCGCCTGGTCCTTCCAGTGCGCCCAGCCCTCCTTCTTCTCCACCGTGACGCCGGGGTAGTTGCCCACGGTCTGGTTCGAGCCGGTGAGGAGGTTGAAGAGGGTCGTCTTGCCGGCATTGGGGTTGCCGGCGACGGCCACCGTCACGACCGAGGCGTGGCGGAACTCGGGCATCAGGGCAGTCCTCCGGAGGGTTCGACCGTGATGTAGGCCGCCTCGTCGCGGCGGATGGCCAGGTGGTAGCCCTTGATCAGGATCTCGATCGGGTCGCCGAGCGGCGCGCTGCGCTCGACCAGCAGCTCGGTGCCGCGGGTCACGCCCATGTCCAGCAGGCGCTGACGGATGGCGCCGCCGCCGGGGCGCATGCAGCGAATGCGGACGCGCCCGCCTTCCGGGACTTCAGCCAGACTCCTGACCATGCTTCGCCTTTCCATGCTCTGCGGACTGGGGCTGCCGAACGATGACGCGCGCCGCCTCGCCCCGCCCCAGCGCCAGGCGCGAGCCGCGCACGTCGAGGACCACCGGGCCGTCGTTGCCGATGAGGGTGACGGCCGCGCCGCGGGTCAGCCCCAGGGCCAGCAGGCGTTGGCGCAGGCCGTGGCCGCCCACGACTTCGCTGATCTCCACGACCTCGCCACGCAGGCAGCTCGAGAGGGCCCGCGTCACCGGCAGGGCCCGGGCGCAGTCTTGGCAGACGCCGCGGATCTCCAGCTTGTGCATCAGCGGCGTGAAGCCGTGCGCCAGGCAGGTGTCGCGCTGGCGCGTCTCGATATCCTCGTCGAGGAATTCGACGATGCGGCCGCAGCGCACGCAGATGAGGTGGTCGTGGTGATGGTCGAGATGGAGATGCTCGTAGGTCGTCTGGCCATCCAGGCGCACTGCCTGCGCGATGCCCAGATCGCAGAGCATGCGCAGGGTCCGCCGCACCTGCGAGGCGTCGATGGCGGCGTCGCCGACCAAGGCCTGCAGCTCGGTTTCGGTGACGTGGCGGTCGACGCTGAGGAAGGCCGCGATCACCGCCTCGTCCTCCGGCAGGAGCTCCTGCTTCAGATCGCGGACGACGCGCGCGAACTGCTCGCGCAGCGTGCGGTTATGCCCTTGGCTGGCCGCGCTCATCACTCGACCCCCTGGGCGCGGCCCGGTGCGCCGCCCGGCGCCGGGCCGCCGGACTGCGCCGACCAGGCCCGCCACTCCGCCGACGACTCGAGGAACTCGCCGAGGCGTACCAGGCGGTCCAGGCAGTCGCGGTCAATGGCATGCTCGAGACGGCACGCCGCCGCATCCGCTGCCTTCGCGCCCATGCCCAGGGTGTCGACCAGGAACCGCCGCAGTTGGCAGTGCCGCAGGCGGACCTGCTCGGCGACCCGCCGGCCGGCATCGGTCAGGGCCACCGCCGAGTACGGGGAGTACTCCGCCAGGCCCTTCGCCGAGAGACTCCGCAAGGCCGCCGTCACGGTCGACTTGTGCACGCCCACCCGCGCCGCGATGTCCCGCGAACGCGCCGGCTGACCGCGGCCATCCAGCTCGGCAATCGCCTCGAGGTAGTCTTCCAGGGCAGCACTGACCGGACGCGGCATCGGGCCTCCCGGCATGGCGCGGCGCCATGCGCGATTGTTTGATTGGTCAAACAATGTAGCGCCGGGCGGCCGAAGCGCAAGGGCCGGCAGGCCCTGCCGGCGCGGTTTCGGCAGGAGGCCTGCTGCGGCCCGGCGTCGGGTGTCCCCGGACGGCGGGCCGGGGGTCTCCCGGAAAGGGACACAAGCGACACCAGGGACTCCAGGAGGGGCGCGCCGCAGACTCGCGCGGCGCGGAGGCCCGCCGGCTCTCCCGTGTCCTAGGGGTTCCAGGCGGTCCGGCGGGGGCGCCTTGCGCCCCGCGGGGCGGTTGTCCGGGCGGGCATCTCGGGGTATGGTACCCGACCGGCTCGGTCCCACTGGGGCCGTCGCCGCCTCGGGGCGTTCGTCGGGCGTTTCGCATGTCGGGCCAACGGGCATACGGGCAAGGCAGGAGGTCGCGGTGTTGGGGCGTCAGTTCTGGGCAGTGTTGGCGGTGGTCTGGGCTTTGACGGCGGCCGGCCAGGTGCCGCCGGGGGCGGTGGTTTCTGCGGCTGACGCGGTGTCGTCGTCGGCGGTGGTGTCGTCGGATCGCGACGCCGAGGCCCTGCGGCGTGCCGAGCATCTGCGCGACCTCGACAGCTTCTTCACGGCCAAGGTCGACATTCTCGACAGCCAGGCCCGCTCGATCCACCCCAGCCTGGGGCGCCGTGCTGCCGGCGTGGCGCTCTGGCGCTATGCGCTCTTCGTTCTGGTGGTCCTCGGGGCCCTGCTGGGCGGTGCGGTGGTGGCGTGGTTCCTGCGCCACCACGCGGCGCGCCTGACGGCGCGGACGCCATGGGACATCGATGACCACCTGGTCTCGAACGCGGCGCAGCCGGCGCAGTTGGTCGTGCAGACCCTGGGCATCTGGCTGGGCCTGATGCTCCTGGTGGTGGGGAATGTGCCGATCGCCATCGTCGGGGTGTGCACGCGTCTGGCCATGACCGTGGTGGCCGCCTCGGCGCTGTGGTACCTCTACCGCCTGGTCGATGTGGCGGACCGCTACCTGCGCGCCCTGGCCGAACGCCATGACAACCCGCTGGACACGACGGTCGTGGATGTCGCTCGGCGGGCCATGCGCATCAGCGTCCTGATCATCGGCATCGTCTTTATCGGCAACAACCTCCTGGACTGGGACATCACCGCCCTGCTGGCCAGCGCCGGCGTGGTCGGCCTGGCCCTGGCGTTCGCCGCTCAGGACACCATCGCCAACTTCTTCGGCACCCTCATGGTCCTGGTCGACCGGCCGTTCCGTGTCGGCGAGCGCGTCGTCATCGACGGCGCCGACGGCCCGGTCGAGTCGATCGGCTTCCGCAGCACCCGCATCCGCACCCTCGACGGGCATCTGGTGACCCTGCCGAACAAGTCGGTGGCCAACGCCAAGGTCGAGAATGTCGGCCGGCGCCCGAGCATCAAGCGCGTCGGCACCCTCGGCATCACCTACGACACCCCGGTCGAGAAGGTCCAGAAGGCCCTCCAGATCGTCCGCGACATCCTCGCCGGCCACCGCTGCCAGGACCCGGCCCTGCCGCCGCGCGTCTTCTTCACGGACTTCGCCGACTGCGCCCTCACCATCCAGTTTATCGCCTGGTTCCACTCCAGCGACTTCTGGGACTACCGCCAGTGGTGCGAAGAGGTCAACCTCGAGATCATGCGACGCTTCGAGGCCGAAGGCATCGAGTTCGCCTTCCCATCCTCGACGACCTACCTCGCCCAGGACCCGAAACGGCCCCTGGTCATCACCACCATCGGCGCTGCCGACCCACGGCCGCCCCAGGAACGCTGAAGCCGGCCGGCGCGAAAGCCCCGGCCGGGGCCCGGCCGACAGGCCAGACAGGTCAGACAGGTCAGACAGGTCAGACAGGTCAGACAGGTCAGACAGGTCAGACAGGTCAGACAGGTCAGACAGGTCAGACAGGTCAGATGTGGGGGGGCCGCCACGGCGCCGGGCGCGCCTGGTGTGCCGTGTGGCGCCTCCCCGGTGCTGCGGCGGGGGCGTCGGTCAGCGTGCCGCCGGGGTCACCACTCCACGCCGAGCATGGCGCAGTTGATGCCGCTGCCGATGCCCATGAGGATGACCTTGCTGCCCTTGCGGAGGTGCCCGGCCTCTTCGGCCATGGCGACGGTCACCGGCACCGACGCCGAGCCGCAATTGCCGAGGAACTCGAAGGTGGAGAAGTCCTTGGCGGGGTCCAGTCCGAGGCGTTCGAGGAGGGCGGCGCGGTGGCCCTTGCCGACCTGGTGGCCGCAGACGGCGTCCGGGGTCTCGTTGGTCCAGCCCAGGACGCGCTTGACGCGGTCCCAGGTCTTGTCGGTGACCATGGTCGGGCAGCTCCGGCCATCCATGGCCATATCGGCGCCGCCCTGGCAGAGGTGGTTCTGGGTGGTATCGGCGTAGTGTGCCGCGCCGAGGATGCGGTGGCCGTGCTGGCTCTTGGAGGCATGGCGCAGGAGCACGGCGGTCGCCATCGAGCCGATGGTCAGGCTGGCGATCTGGTCCTTGATGCTGCGCCGGGTCAGGCCCTGGTCGCCGATCAGGCGGGCGATGGTGCCCTCGACGAGCGGGCCGCTGTTCTCGCCGGCGACGACCAGGCCGGACTCGACCTGGCCGAGCTGGATCATGTTGGCCAGCATCATCATGCCGGTCATGACGCCGAGGCAGGCGTTGGAGATGTCGAAATTCAGGGCGTGGCTCGGGAGCTTCAGGAGGCGATGCACCGCCGTCGAGGTGGCCGGCTCGACGAAGTCACGCGAGACCGAGCAGTTCAGGAGGCAGCCGACCTCGTCGGCGGCGACGCGGGCCTTGCTCAGAGCCCGCCGCGCCGCCTCGGCGCTGACCTGACTCGGCAGGACGCCCTTCTTCCAGAAACGGCGCTCGCGGATGCCGGTCATCAGCTCGAGACGGCCCTCCGGGAGGTTGAGCCGTTCGTAGACCGGCCGCAGGAGCCTCTCCAGGGCCAGGCTGCTGACGCGCCGTTCCGGCAGAACGTACGCTATGGCCTCGATACAGACGTCTGTGTACCGCATATCCGCTGCCCGCGCCTCGATACCTCAGCCGTTCTCACGGTTGACCGGAGCCGCCCCGGCGCCCGCCTTCCGATCGGCGCCAGGACGGCCCACTCTACGCAAAGCCTCCAAGTATAGTGCCATGGAGGGCCTCCCGCAAACAGCTCCGCACTCGGGCTTTCAGGTTCGCGAAGAGGGCCTATAGTATGCGAACTGCGCGTCGGACCGGCGGACGGTCCGGCGTGCCGGACGGCTCGCACAGGTCATGAACACATCGCCACACGACACCATCGTCATCACCGGGGTCGGCCTGACCGCTCCCAACGGCCAGTCGCTGGCCGAGTTCCGGTCGAACCTCCTGGCGGGGGTCTCGGGCGTGACGCCGTACAGCGTGCGCTACTTTGGTGACACGGTCGCGGGCCTGTGCCAGTTCGACACCGGCCGATACCAGAGCCGCAAGGAGCTGCGCATCGGTACGCGCGCCGGCTCGATCAGCATCTACTGCGCCCACGAGGCCCTGCGGGACGCCGGCCTGGCTCTGCCTGACCTCGACCGCTCGCGGCTTGGCGTCTTCATCGGCATCACGGAGCATGGCAACGTCGAGACCGAGAACGAGATCTACGAGATCAGCAAGTTCAACTACGACATCAAGTACTGGTCGCACCACCACAACCCGCGCACGGTGGCCAACAACCCGGCCGGCGAGGTGACGGTGAATCTGGGCATCACCGGGCCGCACTACACCATCGGCGCGGCCTGCGCCGCCGGCAACCTCGGCGTCGTCAACGGCGTGCAGCAGCTCCTCCTCGGCGAGGTCGACCTGGCCCTGGCCGGCGGGGTCTCGGAGAGCCCGCGGACCTTCGGCATCTTCGCGGCCTTCCGCAGCCAGAATGCCCTGGCCAGCCACGCCGATCCGCGCCAGGCCAGCCGGCCCTTCGACCGTGCCCGCAACGGCATCGTGGTCAGCGAGGGCGGGGCGCTGTTCGTGCTCGAGCGCCTCGACCGCGCCCTGGCGCGCGGGGCGCACATCTACGGCGAGATCGCCGGCTATGCCTACAACTCCGACGCCCTGGACATGGTCCTGCCCAACCCGGAGCGCCAGACCGAATGCATGCGCCGCGCCATCGCGCGCGCCGGCCTGCGGCCGCAGGACATCCACCTGGTCAACACCCACGCCACCGGCACCCCCGCCGGCGATGCCAAGGAGTGCGAGGCCATCCGGGCCGTGTTCGGGCCGGAGTGCACCGAGACCTGGGTCAACAATACCAAGAGCTTCATCGGCCACACCATGGGCGCCGCCGGGGCCCTCGAGCTGGCCGGGAACCTCCCGAGCTTCGATGACCGTCGGGTCCACCCGACCATCAACCTCGACGACCTCGATCCCGAGTGCGCCCTGAACGGCCTCGTGGCCGGCCGGCCGCAGACGGCCAAAAAGCTCGATACGATCTTGAATAACTCGTTTGGTATGTTAGGCATTAACTGCGTCCTCGTGGTCCGGCGGCACCGCGGCTGAATCACGCGCACGCGCCCTCACGCGGCGGTCGCCCGCCGGTTTCATGGCCCGATCTAGGAGACCCTCCCCATATGACACGTGAAGCTATCGGCCAGGCGGTCATCGACATCATCCGCGACATCGTCCCTGACGAGGACTGCACCGGCCTGGATCCCGAGAAGAACCTGCGCGATCAGCTCGACCTGGACTCCATGGACTTCCTGGACATCGTCATGGAGCTCCGCAAGAAGTACGGCGTTGAGGTCCCGGAGGCCGACTACGGCAAGCTGGCCACGCTGAAGAGCTGTGTCGAGTACCTCACTCCCGCGCTGGCGTCCCGCTGAGCCCGGCCCGCCCGTCCGGACGGGCCTGGTCGCGGTCAGGCCGAGGAACCCGCGTTCAAGGACGCGGGTTCTGCGTTTCACCGCCACCCCGCGGCGCCGGATACGGCCCGCGGGCGGCTGAGGAGGGCTGACGATGTCAGGTCAGAGCGCCAACATCCCACCGACCCGGCACGCCATGGTCCTGGATAGCCAGGGCTGGGTCGGCCTGCTCGACTGCATGGGTAGCGAGGTGACCATCGTCAACGCCGCCCGGGTCTCGTTTGGCCGGCTCCGCAGCGAGATGGACGAGCGCGACGAGAAGCTGCTGCGGTACCTCCTGGAGAACCGGCACAGCAGTCCCTTCGAGCATGTCGTGCTGACCTTCTCGGTGCACTGCCCGCTGTTTGTGCGTTCGCAGTGGCATCGTCACCGCACCTGGTCGTACAACGAGATTTCGCGGCGCTACACCGATGTCGACCTGGAGTTCTACGTGCCGTCGGAGGTGCGCGAGCAGGCCGAGAACAACCGCCAGGCGTCGGTGGCGCCGCAGCACCTGGACCAGTCGGCGGTGCGGGCCCAGATCGCGGCGCAGAACCAGGCGGCCCTGGCGGTCTACCAGAGCCTCCTCGATCAGGGCGTCTGCCGCGAACAGGCGCGCGGGGTGCTGCCGCAGAATCTGATGACGACCTTCTGGGCTACCGTCGACCTGCATAACCTCATCAGCTTCCTCGAGCTGCGGGACAGCCCGCACGCGCAGTGGGAGATCCAGGAGTACGCCCGGGCGATCAAGGGCCTCATCGCGCCCGAGTTCCCGCGTCTGGCGCGGATTCTCGGGTGGTGACGGCCGTCGCCGTCGGCCCGGCCGCGACCCGGCGGCGGCCGGGCGCCCTTGCGAAACCGCGCCCGGCGGGTAGGTTGTTAAGCGGGCTCCGCCGTCGGCTGCCGCCAGGCGCCGCGGTGTGTGGGGGCCGTGCCGGCGCCGCGGGTGCCGGCAGCCGCGACGCTCGGAGACATGCGCCGTGATGACAGATGCCAATGCCCACGGGGCGAGCAGCCCGCCGTCGCCGGCCGTCATCGACGCCGAGGTCTTCCGTTCCCTCCTGGCCGTGCGCGCCCGGCACCTCCTGCGCATCGCGCGCTGTTGCGCGCCCCTGCGACCCGAGCAGTTCCGCCTGACCCGGCCCCTGCTGAACCAGCTCATCGCCGAGGCCAGCCAGCTCGAGGAGCTCCTCGATTCCTACGGCGCCCGCACCAACAACCTCTGGTATGTCTTCCGCGTCCGTATCGCGGCCCTGAAGAACTTCTCGCAGGCCGGCTACGAGCTTCTCCATCTGGCGCACGCCATGCGCAGCTACAACCTGGTGGAACGCACGCCGGCCTTCGCCACGGATACCCAGGAGGCCATCGACTACCTCTCCGGACTGCTCCTGTGCTGCCTGCGCCATTGGCACGAGGAGGCGCAGGCCCTGGGACTGCCGCCGCCGCCAGCGCCGGAACTCAGCCCCGAGAGCTTCAACGAGGACCTCCCCGGCGGCATGTTGCCGCGCGACCGCACGCGCACTCACCAGGAGACCGCCAAGTCGCGCGTCCTCAGCCTGGCGACGCAGTTCCTGCACGGCACCGAGAGCGCCAGCTTCCTGCGCGTCGTCTCGCGGACGCCGCCCGGCAAGTACCTCTCCCTCATCGGCGAGCCGGTCAGCGAGGAGAGCCTGCGCGGCCTGGAGGTGCGCTTCCATAACCTGCAGTCGCTCTATGACACCTACGTCAGCGACAGCGGCACGGAGACCCTCGACGCGCAACTGCCGGCCCTACGCGGCCACATCAGCGCGGTGCTGCACCTCCTGCGCATCAGCACGATCTTCGTACACTTCTACGAACGGCATATCAGCCTCAACCGCCAGGCCCTCTTCTGCCGCGACGCCTGCCCGCTCGGGCTGCAGGGCTTCCTGCATGTGACCATGGGCTACTGCCTGGGCTACAGCTACGCCTTCCTGCAGATGGCCCGCAGTATCTGCCGCGAGACCCTGTGGCGCTATGCCGAGGTCGACACGATCGACGTGCCGGTGCCGCGCTTCCATGGCTTCCACGTGCGCCCGAGCGCCCTGGTGGCGGCCATCGTCGGCCACTACGGCTCGGATGTGGCGATGGAGTGCGGCGGCGTGCGCTACAACGCCGGCGTGCCGATGGACCTGTTCCGCGCCAACGAGTGGATCAACCGCCAGAAACGCGAGCGCGTCTACGAGCACCTCTCCTCGCTGGCCCTCGATACCATCGACCGCGAGAGCGCCGATCGGCGGCATGCCCTGCGCGAGGTCCTCTTCCGCCTGGCCGAACGCGGCGCCATCGTCATCCACCGCCACCCCCTGCCCGTGGAGAAGTTCTGCGAGCGGCCTGATGTGCACTTCGACGAGCTCGTCAGACTGGCCATCGCGGCCCTCCTGGCCGAGCGCCGCATCAACATCCAGACCGACATCGTGGTGCGCTTCCAGGGCGACAAGAGGGTCCTCGCCGATATCCGCATCCTTGCCGAGAACGGCTATGGCGAGAATGACTCCGGCAACAACATCGACCTGCCCGCCGAGCTCGGCTACCTGAGCTTCATCCGCGGCTCCTGAAGCCGCGGGCAGGGGCGTCCGACGACTGAGGAGCGTGATACCCATGGCCCTGTCAACCTGGCTGGCACCGTCTTCCCTGCGCTTCTACCCGCGCAGCCCGGCCCGGCGTTCGCTGCCCCTGGCCCTCGAGGGCGCCCTGAACGAGCAACTCAGCTTCCAGGTCTGCCTCCGCCTCGACGGCGCCGACCCGCGCAAGGTCCGCCTCGAGGTCGACGGCCCGGCGGACTGGAGCCTGCGGGTGCGCCGCGTCGGCTATGTGCCCGTCCGGCATCTCAACACCGGCGCGGCCCCGGGCCGTCTCGAGGTCGAGGGCCGCGAGTTCCTCCCCGGCTACGCCCCCGACCCGCTCTTCGACGAGACCGAGATGCTCCTGCCGCCCGGTGAGACGCACGCCTTCTGGGTCACCGTCCGCCCCGGCCCGGCCGCCCGCGCCGGCGTGCACCCCATCGCGGTACGCATCAGCCCCGACGGCGCCCGCGCCCGGACCCTCCAGACGGAGGTGCTCCTGCATGACCTGCACCTGCGGCCCCGCGAGGGCTTCGCCATGACGCACTGGTTCTACGCCGATGCCCTCTGCGACTGGTACCGCGTGACGCCCTTCTCGGAGCCCTTCTGGAGTCTCTGCGAGGCCTACCTGCGCAACTACGCCGGGCATGGCCTGGACATGATCTACGTGCCGGTGTTCACGCCGCCGCTCGACGGCGTCAAGCGCCCGACGCAGCTCCTGCGGGTGAGCCGCAGCGGCCCGGATCGCTACCACTTCGACTGGACGGACGTGCGCCGCTGGCTGCGCCTGGCGCGCGCCTGCGGCCTGAGCCGCTTCGAGTGGACGCACCCGTTCACGCAGTGGGGCGCCCGCCATGCCATCCGCATCTACGCCGGCCAGGGCCTCGAGGAGACCCTGCTCTGGGACCCGCAGACGCCCGCGACCTCGGACACCTACCGCGCCTTCCTCGGCCAGTACCTCCCCGAGCTGCACCGCCTGCTCCTCGAGGAGAACGCCCTCGAGCAGAGCTCCTTCCACGTCTCCGACGAGCCGCATACCGAGTCC
>JAGVUW010000185.1 GCA_019136035.1 Verrucomicrobiota bacterium
GTCCTGGCCACCGCGCCGCACAGACGCCGCAGGCATGGCCTGCTGTGGCTTGTCGTCGGCGTCATCCTGACGGCGACCCCGGGCCGCGGGCTGGACCTCCAGCAGCCCGGGGCGGTGATCCACCTGCAGCAGTTCAAGACCCAGGGCCGCGGCGAGCGCGGCCAGCGCTGGTTCCTCGAAGGCCAGTCGGCGGTGATCCGCGGGACCGTCTACGAACTCAGCGGCGTGACTCTGCGCCTCGAGACCGGCGAGGACCGGACCGCCGTGATCCAGGCGCAGGCCTGCACCTACTACCAGGACAGCGGCCTCATCGAGAGCGCCGCGCCGGTGCATGTCGAGAGCGATGGCATCATCCTGGACGGCATCGGCTTCGATATGCTCATGGCGGAGCGCCGCCTGCGTGTGCGCGAGGCCGTCCGCATGGAGCTGGTCCGGGCCGGCGAGGACCTCGAGGCGGTCCTGCCGACACACCCGGCCGCGCCGGCCGCGCCGGCCGGACCGGACGACAACGCGAAAAAGCAGGCCGAAGGCAAGGTCGCGCCGTGAACTCCAGGGCGCGCGACGGGTCGAAGGGGATGATGATGAAGACACGTGGATGGATGGACAGGTTCGGGGTCGTGGCCCTGGCCGTGGCGGCGCTCGCCGTTATCGGCCCGTCGCTGGCGGGAGCCGAGGCTGACGCGGCAGGGAAGGGGACCGTCATGGCGACGGCCTCCGGGGGCAAGCTGGTGATCAACGCCCGCAGCGTCCTCTACGACTTCGTCAAGCGTTTCGCCACTTTCGAGAAGCAGGTCAGCGTCACCGACGCGCAGATCATGCTGACGGCCGATCGCATGGATGTCTTCCTCACCGAGACGAACAGCGTCAGCCGGGTCGAGGCCATCGGCGATGTCGTCATCCGTGAACTCGGCACCGCCAAGAAGGCGACTGCCGGCAAGGCCATCTACGACACCACCGCCGATACGGTCGTGCTCACCGACCAGCCGTATCTCGAGGACCGCGACCAGGGATTCTTCACCAAGGGCGCCGAGACCATCGTCTACCTGCGCGGCAAACAGCAGTTCAAGGCCGAGGGTGAGGGCGTTCAGATTGAATTCGGCATTCCCGAGGACAAGGTTCGGAGTGGCGGCGATCTGTTCCGTCGTGACGACAAGGCCCCGGGTACGTCTGAGGACAAGACCAGGAAGGAGGCTCCCGCACCATGACCCTGGGCGCCCCCCTGCTCGAAACGCATGACCTCGTCAAGGCCTACCGCGGCCGGCGCGTCGTCAATGGCGTCTCGATGACGGTCAACGCCGGCGAGGTCGTCGGACTGCTCGGCCCCAACGGCGCCGGCAAGACGACGACTTTCTACATGATCGTGGGGATGATCGCGCCCAACGACGGCGGTATCGCCTTCCTCGGTCAGGACGTCTCGCGCCTGGCGATGTACGAGCGCGCCCGGCTTGGCATGGGCTACCTCTCGCAGGAACCCTCGATCTTCCGCAAACTCTCGGTCGAGGATAACATCATGGCGGTCCTGGAGACTCTCGACCTCAGCCGCTCGGAGCGCCAGGAACGCCTGCGCGATCTGCTCAACGAGCTGCAGCTCACCGAGCTGGCGAAGCAGAAGGCCATGACCCTCAGCGGCGGCGAACGCCGCCGTCTGGAGATCACCCGGGCCCTGGCGACAGCGCCGCGGTTCATCCTCCTGGACGAGCCCTTCAGCGGCATCGACCCGATCAATGTCTACGAAGTGCAGAAGATCATCGCGTACCTGCGCGATCGCGGCCTGGGCATCCTGATCACCGACCACCAGGTGCGGGAGACCCTCGCCATCGTGGATCGGGCCTACCTCATCTGCAGCGGCCAGATCCTGGTACATGGAAACAGCGACTTCCTGATCAATGACGAGCAGGCCCGGCGCGTCTACCTCGGACCCCTGTTCACGAGCTGACCCGTCGGGCCGGTGGAGTGGTGGCACGGCATCACGGCCAGGCCAGAAAGGAGCGACCATGGAGATCATCATCAGCGGACGGCAGTTCGAGGTCGACACGGCCCTGCGTGACTACGCTGAGGAGAAGGTCCAGCAGTTGACCCGGGAGTACTCCAAGCTGACGTCGGCGCGCCTGGTGCTGAGCGAGGAGCGTGGCCGCTACGTCGCCGAAGGGCACCTCGCCGGGAAGAACATGACGCTGAACGCCACGGCTCGTGGTGACAGCCTCCCGCGGGTGGCCATCGACGAGGTGGTCGAGAAGCTCGAGCGGCAGCTGCTGAAGCGCGTCGATCGCATCCGCGACCACCGCGCCATACCCCTGTCCGAGGCAGAGCAACTGCGCGAGGCCAAGGCCGGCGAGGTCCCGCCGGCCGCCGAGCGGGCCTGAGAGGGTTCGCCGGGGCAGTCTTCGGTTGCGGGCCACCGCGTTCCCTCGCGGCGGCCCGCGGTCTGTCTTGGGGGGCCGGAACGACGAGACGGCGCCGGGTGCAGGGCCTGTCGCTCTGCTCCGGCGCGCCGTCGGAGGAGCCCCGCGCTGCCTGGTTCGAGCCGCGGCGTCTCGGCGGAACCGGACTCCAGGCCGACACTGGCGGCGCCCGTCGACGTTAACACGCCTCGCCCTGCGGCCCTGCGGTCGCGGGGCCAACCCAGGGGTCTATCATGGCATCGGACGGTCACAATCACAACGCGGCGGGCGAGTGGCGGCGGCCATCCTGGGATGAGTACTTCCTCAAGCTGGCCATGCTCGCCTCCGAGCGCGCCACCTGCCCGCGCATGCACTGCGGCTGCGTGCTCGTCCGCGATCGGTTCGTTCTCTCGACCGGATACAACGGCTCGCTCCCGGGCACGCCGCACTGCTACAGCGATGGCTGCATCGTCGTCAACAACCACTGCGTGCGGACCAACCACGCCGAGATCAACGCCATCTGCCAGGCTGCCCAGCATGGCATCAGCCTGACCGGCGCTACCGCCTACGTCACGAACATGCCCTGCACCGCCTGCGCCAAGGCCCTCGTCGCCGCCGGCGTCCGCCGCGTCGTCATCTTCAGCGATTTCCACGAGACCCTGGCCGAGACCTTCTTCGCCGAGAGCGGCGTCGCCCTCGAACGGCTGCCGATGCCGGACCGCGATATCCACTACCACCTGGAACGCTACAGCAGCGCCCGGGCCTGCGAGCCCACGGCGACGCCATGAGGTGACCAGAGAACCGATGGCGCGTTTCTCGCTCCAGGAGACGCCGAACCGACCCGGCGTCTATATCTTCCGCAACGCCACCGGCGAGGTCATCTACGTCGGCAAGGCCCGCTCGCTGCGCAAACGCCTCTCGTCGTACTTCCAGCCCTCCCGGCAGCTCCGCGCCGACCCCAAGCTCCGCGCCCTCATCCACAGCATCGCCTCGTTCGAGACGATCGAGGTCGCCAGCGAGGCCGAAGCCCTCCTCCTGGAGTCGCGGCTGATCAAGCAGTACGACCCGCGCTACAATGTCGAACTGCGCGACGACAAGCGCTTCCTGCATGTCTGCGTCGATCCCTCGGAGCCCTTCCCGCGGCTGACCCTGGTGCGCCTGCGCAAGGACGACCAGCGGCTCTACTTCGGGCCCTTCCCGCGCGCCGGCGTGCTGCGCCAGACGGTGACCTTCCTCAATCGCCACTTCGGCCTGCGCAGTTGCCGCGTCCGTCAGCCCGACGCGACGGCGCGCCGACACTGCATGGACGCGGTCATCCGGCACTGCGCCTGCCCGTGCACCGGCGAGGTCACCCCGGAGGCCTACGCCGAACGCCTCGAGCAGGCCCTGGCGGTGCTGCGGGGCCAGCCCGGCGCGGTGGTCGAGGACCTCAAGGCGCGCATGGCCAAGGCGGCCGCGGCACAGCAGTTCGAGACCGCTGCCGAGCTGCGCGACGTCCTCGAGAATCTCGCCTCGATCGGGGCACCGACACGACGCTTCGCACGGGCCACCATCGAGGCCCGCGGCCGTCGCCGTGACGACGCCGTCAAGGCCCTCCAGGAGGCCCTCGACCTGCCGCGGCCGCCGGCGGTCATCGAGTGCTTCGACATGTCGAACATCGGCGGCCGCCTGGCCGTCGGCAGCATGGTCTGCTTCCGCGATGGCCGCGCCGCCGTCAGCGACTACCGGCGCTACCGCATACGCTCGCAGGACGCCGCCGACGATACCGCCATGATGGCCGAGGTCGTGACGCGCCGCTACAGCCGGCTCCAACGCGAACAGCGGCCGCTGCCCGACCTCGTCGTCGTCGACGGCGGCCGCGGACAGCTCAACGCGGCGCAGCGCGTCCTCGCCGAGGTCGGTGTCGGCCACCTGCCCATCATCGGCCTCGCCAAACGCCTCGAGGAGATCGTCCTGCCGGACCGTGAGGACACCGTCCTCCTGCCCCGCCACCACCCCGGCCTGCAGCTCCTGCAGGCCTTGCGCGACGAGGCCCACCGCTTTGCCCTGGCCTACCACCGCGCCCTGCGCCGCCAGCGTATCGCCGACTCGATCCTCTTCGAGGTCGAGGGCGTCGGCAAGGGCCGCTGCGCCGAGCTGCTGCGACGCCTCGGCTCCGTACGCCACATCCGCCAGCTCAGCGCCGCCGAGATCGCCGAGGCCGTCCCCGGCCTCGGCATCACCCTGGCTGAACGCATCCGCGCCCACCTCGAACAGCGCCTCGGCCGCGAACCGGACAGCCCCGCCGAGTAGGCCCCCGGCGCCGCCGCGCGCCGGCCGGGATGTGGCATGCGCATCCCTGCGCATGTCCCGGCGCCCCCCCCGCCGGCCGGGATGTGGCATGCGCATCCCTGCGCATGTCCCGGCTCCCCCGCGCCGGCCGGGATGTGGCATGCGCATCCCTGCGCATGTCCCGGCTCCCCCGCCATGCCCCTGTCTGGACGGGTGGTTCCCTGGGGAAACGGGTTCACGAACCCCGCCGTTAAGGTCTTGCATCCCGGGGCAGACGGTGGTACGCTCTATCTTGGACAGCCAAGAGCCACCGTCCGCGGTGCCACCGCTCTCCCTGCCAGCGTCGGCCGCACCGGCCTGGAGCGAACCGGCGGTGCCACAGGACACCCGGCCAGTCAGATCTGACAACGAGGGAGGTGAGCCCATGCCGACGCGACGTCACTTCACCCTGATCGAGCTCCTGGTGGTCATCGCTATCATCGCCATCCTCGCCGCCATGCTCCTGCCGGCCCTGAGCAAGGCCCGCGAGAAGGCCCGCGGTGCCTCGTGCCTCTCGAACCTCAAGCAGATGGGCCTGGCACGCGCCATGTACAGCGATGACAATGCCGAGCGCATGCCGAGCACCTATGAGTACCGCAACAGCAGCGCTGACCTCCACTGGTGGTTCGACATGATGCAGGCCTACCTCAAAGACTACAACGTCATCGTCTGCTCCAGCGGCGAGTGGGAATACACGTACCGCCGGCCGCCGGGCGCCCCCAATCCGACGAAGTGTTCTTACGCCCGGCCGCATATCGCCATCACCGCCACCGGCGCCTCCACCCTGCCACTGGCCTACTGCACCCTGGCACAGGTCCCCAAACCCTCGGAGACCATCGAGACTACCGACTCGGTGGCCAGCGAGATCTACACGGGCGGCACCCCCAACTACACCCTCCTGGAGATCATCGACGGCGGCAGCCGGAGCCGCGTCGCCATGCGCCATAACAACGCCGCCAACTACCTCTACGCCGATGGCCACGCCGGGTGGACCAACCGCACCCACCCGCGCCAGTGGACCACCACCGGCGACGACTGACCTGACCCGCCCCCGGCCGGCGAGCAGGATACACCCCTGACACCGGCGCGCGACGCACCGCCCGCCCGGCCACCCAGGCCATCCGGCGGGCGGTCCCGTTTACGGCGCCCGCGCCGGGTCCCGCTTCAGCACCGCTGCCCCATCGGCCGCCACTATCGCAGCAACAGGAAGACGCAAGGAACTCCGGGAAAAGGGCACGAGGGAATTTGCCGCAAAGAGGCGCAAGAAGCGCAACGGAGCATGGGTGGCGAGTGGAAGCGGTCTCCTTCTCCCTCTTGCGCCTTTTGTGCTTCCTGCGCGGCAGAACAGTCTTCCGCATGCCTCCAGGATGGAAGCACCGCCCAAGCCCTCCCCATCCGCGTGGGGATGGTCCGCTCAGCGGGTCCAGTCTTCTTCACCCGCCGTGAAACATCGCGGTGTGACATGCGCGGTCTTGTCGCAGACTTTCAGCCTGCGGTGCGGAACGATGGATTTCCCAGGGCGTTGCCCCATAAGCGCTAACCAAATAACTTGACTGGCCCAGTCATTACGGCTACACTATCTGTGACCATACAGGAGGGTTACAGATGGACGTCAAGGACAT
>JAGVUW010000566.1 GCA_019136035.1 Verrucomicrobiota bacterium
TCGAGGTCTCGCCCCAGTGCACGCAGGTGACCGGTCCGGCGAAGGCCTCCTCGCCGGCGAAGCGCAGGATTTCGCGGTGGACGCGGTCGAACTCGAAGCGCGTCTGTTCGAAGCTGGCCCAGCGGTAGGGCCGATGCGGGAGGTTGGCATTGGCGTGGCAGGAGAGGCGGAGCCAGTCGGCATTGGCGCGCCACTCGGGCCGGTAGGTCGCCGGCATCTCGGCCAGGGTGAAGCCGCCGTGTTCGGGGCATTCGTAGTAGATATTGACGTGGAACTTGGTGCCGTAGCGCTCGTGCATGGTCTTGAGGAGCTTCAGGTAGGGGTCCTCGAACATGGAGCGGTACACCGAGGCCTGGCGGGCCAGGTTCTGCAGGAACCAGATGTTGTCATCGAGCGAGAAGCGGTACTTGCGGTGGCCGCGCCGGAGAAAGAAGACCTCGATGCGGGTCTCCTGGCCACTGTCGAGGTCGCGCGCCACCAGGGTGTTGCGGTAGTCCCTGAGGGTGATGGTGGCGCGGAGGTCCTCGGCACCAGGCCGGCAGGGCACTCCGTTGATGGTGCAGCGCCGCGAGGGCTGGGCGCCGAGGATGCAGGTGATCTGCAGGTCGTCGCCGACACGGCGCCCGGCGGCCTCGGTCAGCATGACGCCATCGACAGGGAAGACGAACGGCAGGGTGCTCATGGCTCGCTCCTCGCGCCAGCGCGGGTCCGCCCGGCCGGCGAGGCGCGCCGTCGCCGCGGCCGGTATTCCGGGGGCACTATACACCCACGCCGCCCGGCGGCATTGCCAGGGCTGGCGCCGACCGCTATACTTGACGGAAGGCGTTGCAGCGGCCGGCGGCTAGCATGGAACACCGCGCCGTTTTGCTGCCGATGCCGTGGCGGCTCGTGGACGCGTTCGCGTCTGTGGACACTCGCGCTCCACACCGGTGGCGAGCGAAGTTTCGCCAGGCTCTATATGGCGCTCCCGGGCGTCGGAGATTGGGCTGTAGTGGCACCAGCGCCGGGCTGGCCGGAGGGCGGTCGACACCCGGTGCGACAGCGCGACGGGCGTCAGGAAAGGCAGGACCTTGAGCACACAGCCCGAGATCACACCGCACCCGCGGCCCCTGTGGGCGCCCTGGCGCATCGAGTACATCCGCGCTCCGAAGGCCCACACCTGCTTCCTCTGCGAGAAGGCCGCCGGCGAGAACGCCGACGCGGACCACGTCGTTGCTACGTGCTCCTGAATGACTACCCGTACAACTCGGGACATCTCCTGGTGGCGCCCTACCGGCATGTCGCGGGTCTGGCCGACCTGAGTGAGTCTGAGCGCAACGAACTGATGGCCCTGCTGGTCGAAAGCACCGCGGTTCTGCAATGTCTGATGTCGCCACGGGGCTTCAATATCGGCTTCAACCTCGGCGAGGCCGCCGGGGCGGGCCTGGCGGAGCATGTCCATGGCCACGTGGTGCCGCGTTGGGTCGGCGACACCAACTTCATGTCGATCCTGGCTGACACGCGGGTGGTGCCGGAGGCTCTCGACGCCACCGCCGCGCTGATCCGCGAGGCCTGGGCCGGCGCCTGAGCAGGTCGAGCCGCCGCGCCGGCGGTCGGCCATGGCGGACCGCGCCGGCGGTCCGGCGCGGTTCTGGCGGGGTTCGGCGGCACGGCCGGAAGGGGGCCGTGCCCAGCTTAACGCAAGAGGAGACAGACCATGCAGGGGATATCGATGCGGAATCACTCGGGCCGGCGGCGGCGGGTCCTGGCGGTGGCGGCACTGGCAGCGCTGGTCGCGGCCGCGGTAGTCAGTTGCGTCACCGAGCCGGAGACTGGCCGGCGGCGGCTGATCCTCACCTCAATGTCGCAGGAGGCCAGCCTGGGCCAGCAGTCCTGGACTGAGCTGACCCAGTCCCAGCCCCTCAGCCGTGATCAGGTCAAGACCGCCGCCGTGCAGCGCGTCGGCACGGCCCTCAGCCAGGTCGTCAAGCAGTCCGGCTTCGAGTGGGAGTTCAAGTGCTTCGCCTCGGACGAGATGAACGCCTTCTGCCTGCCCGGGGGCAAGGTCGGCGTCTACGAGGGCCTCTTCAAGGCCTTCGCCAACGACGCCGAGATGGCCAAGGTCGGCGTCTACGAGGGCCTCTTCAAGGCCTTCGCCAACGACGCCGAGATGGCTGCCGTGGTCGGGCACGAGATCGCGCACGCGACGGCGCGTCACGGCGGTGAGCGCATGACCTACGCCATGGCCGTAGGCCTGGCCGGTCTGGGGCTGAACATGGCGCTCGACAGCAAGGCCAGCGAGAACCGCGAGCTCTGGATGGCGGCCTACGCCGGCGTCACCACGGTCGGCGTCATCCTGCCCTACAGCCGCGTCCACGAGTACGAGGCCGACGAGATCGGGGCGCTGTACATGGCCCGCGCCGGCTACGACCCGCGCGCCGCCGTGGCCTTCTGGGAGAAGTTCGCCGCCAGCAAGAGCGGCGCCGCGGTCCCCGAACTCCTCTCGACCCACCCGGTCGACGCCAACCGCGTCGCCCGCCTGAAGCAGGTCATGCCACGGGCTCTGGCCGAGTACGAGAAGGCCCCGCAGCGGCGCGGCCTGGGCGTCGTCTACTGAGATCACAACGCCAATGAAGCGCCTCTGGGCCAGCATGGCGGCGGGAGCCTCGCGGATGTGTCGCCCGCTCTGGCGCGGCCTCTGCGTCGTCGCCGCAGCGGCGGCGCGCCTCTGGCGTGGCCTGGACGCCGGCGTCCAGGCCGTGGCACGGGCGCTGAGCCCGCTGCACCGGCTCGCGGTGCGGCTGACCAAGATCGCCCTGTGGGCACTGCCCCTGCTCCTGGCCCTGGTCCTGGTGGCACATGCCTGGACCGAGACGCAGGGCCTGCCCGGCTGGGCCGCGAACTACGTCGCCGGCCGGCTCGCCGAGCAGGGTGTCCGTCTCGAGGCCGAGGGCATCCGCGCCGGACTGCTGCGCGGCATCACCCTGGACCAGGCGCGACTGCGCTTCGCGCTACAGGATGTCCCGGTCATCGTCACCTGCAAGGAACTCCGTCTGCGTCTCGACCTGCAGGCCCTGCGGGCGCGTCGGCCGGCACTGCGTTCGGCGAGCTTCGACGGCGCCAGTGTGGCATTCTACCTGGAGCCGGTCGGCCCGCCCGGGAGCGAGCGCGCCGCGCTGCGCCTGGAGCGCTGCCGCGGCGATGCGCACCGCCAGCCTGACGGCGCCATGGCCCTGACTCTCGACGGCCTGGCCGAGAAGATCGCGCTGCACCTCGACGTCGACCTGCGCGGCCTGGATGCACGCCGCCGCAACGCCGCCGCGGCACCGCCCGCGGCCGC
>JAGVUW010000545.1 GCA_019136035.1 Verrucomicrobiota bacterium
TCCTCAAGGAACGCTGGCTCGCCGCCGCCGGCATGGAACACCTCCGCGACCTCAGCCCCGACCGCCTCGGCGTCACCGCCAGCGACGTCATCCGCGCCCTCACCCTCCTCCCCGACCGGCCTTCACGCGAGGACCTCCCCGCAATCCTTCCCAGCGCCCGCCAGGACGACCTGCGACGCATCCTCGCCTCGCACGCCGACGTCGGACCCTACAACCTGCGCGGCGCCGCCCTCTTCGGCATCAGCGAGTGCATGCGCAGCGAACGCTTCGCCGAAGCCCTCGCCAGCAGCGACCTCGATACCATCGCCCGCTTCATGAACGCCAGCCACGACGGCGACCGCGCCGCGTCATGGAAGAACGGCGAGACCATGCCCTTCACCGTCGATACCAGCGACGCCGCCCTCCTGCAGCTCGCCGCCGGTACCGTCGACCTCACCGCCTGCAGCGGCGCCTACGCCTGCAGTACCCCCGACATCGACCGCATGGTCGACCTCGCCAGGGCTGTCCCCGGCGTCGTCGGCGCCCAGCTCGCCGGCGCCGGCCTCGGCGGCTGCATGATGGTCCTCGCCAAACCCGCCGCCCTCGAGAGCCTCCTCCAACGCCTCCATGAGGACTACTACCAGCCCCGCGGCCTGACCCCGGAAATACACATCTGCTCGCCGGTCGAAGGCGCTGGACTGGTCGGCGTCGGACCCGAGCCCTGAACCAGGAAGCAGGCGCCCCGCCGCCGGCCACCCGGCCGCAACGGCACGGCCCCGGCGCGACCGCACTGCAAAAGCACACCGGAATTGCGCTGGACAGCGTTGCAACCGCGCTCGTGCACGCTATAGTCTCCAATCACGTACGAACAGCCCGCGCCAGGGCACGGGCAGCACCAACCACCCCAGCAGGATCGGAATTCGTATGGGTTCGGTAAAGAAGAAGCGCGCGAAGAAGATCTCGAAGCACAAGCGTCGGAAGCAGCTTAAGGCCCTGCGTCACAAGAACAAGTGACCCGAGCCTCGAGCTTACGGATACCGGGGATGCCCTCCTTCTCGACGCTGGCGCCGGCCGTTGCGGCGGCTGTCGTTCTGTGGCTGGCAGGGGTCCCCGGCGTCTGCCTGGCCATCGATCGACCCGCCACGCCGCCGCCCGACGACCTCTGCCTCGATGACGCCGACCGCCGCGCCGCGGAGGCCCTGCAGCACTTCGCCTGGGGCGTCCACGAGCAGCTCGCCTCCACCGGCGAGTTCGAGACGGCGGCGAGACACTACCGCGAGGCCCTGCGCCTCCAGCCGCGCTCGACGCTGGCCTTCCAGCACCTCGCCACCCCCTACCTCATCCTGCGGCAGTTCGACCAGCTCCGGGCTCACCTCGACCCCCTCCTCGCCGAGCACCCCCGCGAGCCGCAGTTCCATATCGCCTACGCCGAAGTCCTGCGCCTTCAGGACCGCAATGACGAGGCCGACGAACACCTCCGAAACGCCCTCGACAACAGCGGCTGGACCGAGCCGTTCCTCCTCTGGGAACTCTTCGGAGCACTCTGGAATGAGGAACGCTACGACGACGCGGCGGCCCTCCTTAAGCGCGCCCGGCGCGCCCCCGGCCTGCGGGGGCACTTCCTCGTCGACCACGCCGAGGCCATGCTCAGCGCCTCCCTCCTCGAGGCGCGCGCCGAGAGCCTCTCCGAACGCCAGGCACGACGCCTCGCCCAGCGCGCCCTCAGCGCCGCCCGGCGCGCCGCCGTCCAGGCCCCCGCCCAGGCCCGCCCTGCCGACCTCGAGGCCCTGGCAGCACTCCTCATCGACCTCGACGCGCCCGCCACCGCCGCGGCCATGCTGCGCAATGCCCGTATCGCCAGCCAGGACGAACCGCCGCCGGAACTGCTCGTGGTCGAGGCCCAGGCACTCCAGCTCAGCGGCTGCCCCGAGTGGGCCCTCGACCTGGCTGAAGACCTGCGGCGCCGCGACGACCTGACCCCGCCCCTCTACGGCGCCGTGGCCGCGCTCTACGCCGACAGCGACCGCCTCGACGATGCCGCCCTGGTCTACGAGGAGGCCCTCCGGCGCTTCCCCGACGCCGGCCTCCTGCGTGCCTACCTCGCCCAGCTCTACCTGCGCCTCGACCAGCCCGCCAAGGGCCTCGAGACCCTCAAAGGATGGACCGACCCGCCCGCTATCGCACACCGCCTCACCGCCTACCTCCAACGCGCCCTCGGCCAGGGCAGAGCCGCCCTCGAGAGCCTGCAACGCGCTGAAGCCGGGGCCGGCGGGGAATCGGACGGCGCTGATACCCCCACCACCGAGGTCTGCCTCTTCGCCGCGACCCTCTGCGAGGAACAGGGCCAGATCGATCAGGCAATCGAGTACGCCCGCCGCGCCGTCGAGCAGGACCCCGATGACCCGTCGGCCTGCAACTTCCTCGGCTACCTCCTCGCCGACCACAACCGCGACCTCGACACGGCCGCCGAACTCATCACCAAAGCCGTCGCCGCCGAGCCCGACAACGACGCCTTCCTCGACAGCCTGGCGTGGGTGCGTTTCCGCCAGGGCCGCTTCGATGAGGCCCACGCCGCCATGAATCGCGCCCTCACCGCCGGCCTGCCCGCCGTCGATGGCGTCATCCTCGACCACGCCGGCGATATCGCCGACGCCCTCGGCCTGCACCACCTCGCCACCTGGTACTGGAACCGCGCCCTCACCGCCGGCGTCCCCAACGCCAGCGCCATCCGCACCAAACTCGCCCCCGCCGCCACCGCGCCCTGACACCAGGGCGCCCGTCGTGCCGGCTCCCCTGCCCCCCGCGGGCGATGGCACCCACCAGCCCAAGGGTTGCGGTGTGGCCGCATACACCGGGTTCTGTGACTGTCCCGTGCGCCCCAACAGGGCCGCGTCATGGCGCCAAGGCGCCTGCCTCGGGCGGCCCACCGACAGACTGGCCGGAAGAGCCCCGATCAGCGCCCGCACCGCCAAGGGAGACGTCCCGAATGGCCGCCAGCCGGACGATGAGAGCCGGCAAGGCATCCCAGGGGGCTGCCGACACCGCGGCGCGCTGCGAGTAATCCGTAAGAGCGCTGTAGCATGCTTCCGTAGCGCCCTCCTCGAGACAGCGACGGACGGCGATCAGGGCCTCATGGTATCGCAGTAACTGACTCGCCTGCGCACGCGCCGACAGGTCGCCATGGGTCCAACTGACCCAGGAGGTCAGATAGCACGCCACGATAAGGCTGAGGTACCACCTGAAGCCCAAGGACCGCCCACCGTCCCACCAGCCAAGGGTCCGACACAGGAAGAGTGGACCCAGAACCGCACCAAGGGCAACAATGCTGAACCAGAGCATGGGCGGCAGAACCTCCCGCAAGATGCTGTAAAGGGAACTCCGGGCTGGCCCTCGTCGTCCACTCCCGGGCATGGCCACCTCTCCAACGCACCCAAACTAAGGCCAATCCTATTCAACTGAACCACGCCACCTGTCCGGCTCCCATGGCCGCACGGCTCGCCATCACCTGATGCCATCCAGTGTCCTGATCCGCAGCGGGTTAACCACCCTCACATTCCATTCGGGATGGCCGGGGTGCCCAGGGCACCAGTCCGGGTTCCACGAGAACCCAAGCCAGCCAATCTGGGTCGTGTAGTCGGGGTAACCGCCAACGGCCAGCCGGAATGTGACCGACCGGTCACCGGCATGGGTGTACGTGCCTATTCTCCTGCGGCTGGCACCGGTGTCGCCCCCCACGTTCACAGAGTACACAATGCCGTCGCGCAAGTGCACGTACCCCACGCTGCCGTCCAGAATCGTGCATAGTCGCGAGCGGTAGTACCCTCCGGTCGGTGGGCGCAGGAGTACTGCCATCATCAGCAATGAGAGCAGGCCCAGCACCATGCCCACACCCAGGCGCTTCAACCGGACAATGCCCCCGCGAGCCCGTCCGACCATCGGGGCCACACCTGTCCTCGCAAGCGCATTCCCTCTGACCATCGGGGGCACACCTGTCTTCGCAAGCGTATTGGCCTTCTCTGCTGGCGCCGTTGGGCGACGGCCCTCTCGCAGGCCGGACCGCCGGACTGCGCCCGAGTGCGTCCGCGTTCACTGGCGTGGACGAAGCCGCTGCAGCTCACTCCGATCGCCCGAGCCGGTCGGTGGTCTACAGGTAGCGCAGGCCGCGCTGTCCGCTCAGGTGGCGGATGTCGCCGGGGGTGAAAGGCCTGTCCGGCAGACCCATGACTCGGCCGTTGCGGATCCAGTCGCTGTCGTTTCCGTAGCTGTTCTCGACCAGAAGCGCGAGCAGTTCCTCGATCTCTGCCGCACATCCCGGGTCCCGGGAGAGATCGCGCGTTTCGCGTGGATCCGTCGCCACGTCGAACAACTGGACTCTGTGGCCGGCGGCCGCATAGACCAGTTTGTACTTGCCTCGGCGGATCATGCGCTGGGCGCTGTATCCTTCGCCATGCTCGCCGTAGATGATCTCACGCCGGGCATTGCCGACCATGGACCGCTGGTTGACGTGTTCCGGGATGGGTATTCCAGCCAGTTCCAGCAGCGTCGGCATGATGTCGCCGAACTCGACGAAGCGATCGTCGACCGTCCCTGGGCGCAGGCGGTTGTCCCCACGGGCCGGCACGACCAGCATCGGGATGTGGGACGAGACCTCATAGAAGGGCGTCATGGACCACATGTTGTGGTCGCCCACCATATGCCCATGGTCTGAGGTGAAGAGCACGATGGTGTTGTCGAGCAGGCCAGCCTCGCGCAGGTAGCCAATCACGACGCGGATCTGGTGGTCGATATGCGTGAGAGTCGCGTAGTAGGCCTGCCGGGCGTACCGGATCTCCGCTGCGCTGGCCGTGTGCATGGCGGTAGAGTAGGTGCGTTCCTGCATGTGCAGCGGCAGGTCTTCGAACCGCCTGGCCCATTCCCCGACGACCGGCATGTCGATCTCCACTCCGCGGTACAGGTCGAGGTAATCTCGGAGCGGCCACATGGGCGGGTGGGGCGCTGAGAACGAGAGGTACCAGAAACCGGGCTTGCGAGGGTCGCGGCGGCGGATGGTCCGGCACATCTCTCGCGCCGCCCAGTTGACCGGATGCGCCGCTTCGGGAAGATGCCACGGACGGGCCACGAAGTCGTTCTGCGTCATGCCCCCGGCGTACTCCAACCCGGCATAGCCCTGCTCCTGGAGATAGAGTTCCCAGTCGTCGGCCGCGCCATCGGGTATGGCGCGATGCAACGGCGTATGCCGGCCCTGCTCCTCGACCAGGACGTCGTCGAAGCCATACCGATCACGTTGCGGCCAGATGTGCATCTTGCCGACGGCATAGGCCTGGTAGCCGGCGTCCCGGAAGCACTGTGCCAGGGTCGGCACCCGCGGCCACTCGACCCCGTCGGTATAGACGCGGTCTCCGTGGCTTCGGGCGCTCATCCCAGTCATCAGGCTCTTGCGCGCCGGGATGCAGGACGGGCAGGCCGAATAGGCGCGCGAGAAACGCACCCCGCTGCGTGCCAACTGATCCAAGGTGGGCGTCATGACCACCGGGTGACCGCCGGGCCGCGTGAACACGTCGCTCCAGTGATCGGTGCAGATCAGCAGGACATTCGGCTTGCCGGCACCCCCTGACATAGGTCTGCCCTCTCCGCGCCTCAAGCCGGTTGCGGGTGAAGACGCCATACGCCTGTCCTTCCATGCCGAGGGTTGGCCTGCCGTTTGGCGGGCTCTTCCTTCCCCGACGTACGTGGTGCTGGCACCGGGAGCGGCACCCATCATACTGTGTTCAGGCGACGCTGTCCAGCCTGGCCACTTCGGGGCCAGCACTGACGAATTGGAGTGATGGAATGGTGGAATGCTGAGGGGACGGGGCTGCGTCGGGGTGTCGATGGCGCGAGGGAACGGACCGGCGGACGAGCTGCTCTCGCGGCGTATGCTGGGGCTATGGGGTTTCGGACGGACGGCTGGGCGGAGACGGGACGCGCTGCGGCCGGGAGCCGTCAGCACCTCAGGATGCCGATGCGGATGCGCCGGTCCAGGTGCGGCGGCCCGTCCAGATTGGGGCTTCCGAACCTGAGGCTGCCCATGAGCAGTTCGGCGAAGTCCCGCATGGAGCCGAACAGTGTGAAGAAGTTCGCCTTCGGATCGCCGGTGGCTTTCGGCAGGATGTCGGTGAGCCTGACCAGGTCGTTGAGCATCTGGCTGATCTGCAGGATCAGGAAGTAGTTCTTCCAGGCGTTGCCCTTGCGGCCGTAGGCGTGCTCCATCTCGTATCCGCCGTTCTTCGGGGTGTTGAACCCCTCGTTCTCGAC
>JAGVUW010000604.1 GCA_019136035.1 Verrucomicrobiota bacterium
TTCGAGATGTGCAGCGGGCACTCGACACTCTCGATGCCGCCACGCGGATTCTGGGCGCTGCGCCGCGTCGTCTTCTTGCGCACGTTGATGCCCTTGACGACAATCCGCGCCGCCGCCCGATCCACCCGCAGGACCTGGCCGCGCTTGCCCTTGTCGGCCCCGGCAATGACGACGACGGTGTCGTCCTTTTTGACCTGCTTAGCCATCAGATAACCTCCGGAGCCAGCGACACGATCTTCATGTAGTCGCGGTCGCGCAGTTCGCGGGCCACGGGCCCGAAGATACGGGTGCCGCGCGGATTGCCGTCGTCGTCGATGATGACCGCGGCATTCCGATCGAACCGCAGGCAGCTCCCGTCCGGACGGCGGATGTTGCTGGCCGTGCGCACGATGACCGCACGCACCACCTCGCCCTTACGGACCAGGCCGCGCGGCTGCGCTTCCTTCACCGAGGCGCGGATGATGTCACCCACCCGGGCATAGCGCTTGCGCTGCCCCAGGACCCGGATGGCCATAATCCGACGCGCGCCGGAATTGTCCGCCACATCAAGGTTGCTTTGCATCTGGATCATGGACCACTCGCCTCCTACTCGGTCGTCGCCGCCCGCCGTACAATGGACACCAGGCGCCAACGCTTCAGCTTGCTCAACGGGCGGGTCTCCATGATCTCGACGACGTCACCCTGCCGCGCCTCGTTGTTCTCGTCGTGGACATAGCATTTCTTGCTATACTTCACGACCTTGCGGTACACCGGATGCGCTGCCTGGCGTTCCACACGGCAGACGAGCGTCTTGTCCTGGACGTCGCTGACCACGGTCGCCACACGCGTCTTGCGGACGCCGCGCTGTTCTGTCTTGGCTTCTTCAGACATCCGTCGCCCACCTCTGTTTAGCGCCTGGCACGAGCCGTCTTCTCGGTCTCCAACCGGGCCACCTCGCGCCGGACCTCGCGGATCCGGCCGGTGTTCTCCAGTTGCCCGGTCTGCTGCTGCATGCGGAGGTTGAAGCCCTCACGCCGGCACTCGTCGAGCTGCCGCGCCAGCTCCTCGTTGGTCAATTCGCGGATCTTCGCTGCTTTCATGGTGCCTTGCACTCCCAGCCACTCGGCAGAGGCTGCCTGGTCTCTCAGTGTCGAGACAACATCCGGCAGCGGAACGGAATCTTGCTGGAAGCGCGGGACAGGGCCTCGCGAGCCAGCACCTCGGGACAGCCGCTGATCTCCAGGATCATGTTCCCGGGACGCAACACGGCCACCCAGCCCTCGACGGCGCCCTTACCCTTGCCCATACGGGTCTCCAGCGGCTTGGAGGTATAGGGCTTCTGGGGGAACACCCGCAGCCAGATCTTGCCGCGGCGCTGCATATGGCGGGTCACCGCCACACGGGCCGCCTCGATCTGGTTGGCGTTCAGCCAGCCACGCTCGAGGACCTGCAGACCGAACTCGCCGAAATCAAGCTTGTTGTTTCGGCTGGCGATTCCCGCGCGGGCGCCGCGTTGCACCTTTCTGTGCTTTACGCGCTTTGGCATCAGAGGCATTGCCGTTATCCTCCCAGTCTTTGGGTTTGCAGATCCATACCTTCACACCGATGGCGCCGGCAGTCGTACGCGCCTCGGAGAAGCCATAGTCGATGTTGGCCCGCAGGGTGTGCAGCGGGACCTTGCCGTCCTTGTACTGCTCGGTACGGGCCAGCTCGGCGCCGTTGAGGCGGCCGGAGCAGCGCACGCGGCAGCCGTCGGCACCGAGGTCCATGGCGGTCTGGATGGCACGCTTCATGGCCCGGCGGAAGTTGATGCGCCGCTCGAGCTGCTGCGCGATGCTCTCGGCCACCAACTGGGCATCGACCTCCGGAGTCCGCACTTCGCGGATGTCGATGTAGATCTCTTTGCCTTCGGTCAGGTCGGCGATGGCCGTCTTCAGACGGTCAATCTCGCTGCCCTTGCGCCCGATCACCAGGCCGGGACGGCCACTGAAGACCGTGACGCGGACGCGCTTGGCAAAGCGTTCGATGGTCACCTTCGAGACGGCTGCCTGTCGCAGTTGCGCCTTCACGAAATCGCGGATCTGCAGATCCTCGCGCAGCATCGGGCCGAAGTCGGCCTTGCGCGCGAACCACCGCGACTTCCAGTCCTTGGTGACCGGGATACGAAACCCGATGGGATTGACTTTCTGACCCAAGGTGGCACTCCCTAGCGATTTAGACCTCGTCCGTCACGACGACGCGAAGATGACTGGTGCGCTTGCGAATGCGACCGGCCATGCCGCGGGCTTTGGGGCGGAAACGGCGAATCGTCGGCCCCTCGCCGACTACGGCTTCCTTGACAATCAGGCGCTCGGCCGGAACGCTGTTGGCATCGGCGTTCTCGGCGTTGGCCACGGCCGAACGCAGGGTCCGGCTGATCAGGCGGGCGGCCTTGCGGGGAATGAGGTCCACCATGGCCATGGCTTCCCGCGCCGTCTTGCCCTGAATCAGCCGCGCCACCTCTCGCGCCTTGAAGGGCGAGATACGCACGAATCGGGTGATGGCTCGTGCTTCCATGTCTCTGCTTTCCGTTTCCTTGCGTCGGCGCCACAGCCGCCGACCCGCCGCGGACCGTCTCGTCGAGTCGATCCGATCCTTGCCCGTCATACCGTGCACCGCGCCACAGGGCGCCATTTCCGGATCAGTCTGCCGTCACCTCGGCGCCTACGCCCAGGGCCCGGAAGTCTCCGGCGGTCACCATCGCGGCGCTGAGGTCCGTACGGACTTCGATGACCTGCAGCCTCGCTTTGACGACCCCATCCTTGAGGGCCGTCCACTGGCTGCCTCGACCTACACCGGCGTCCATGCCGCCATCCAGGACGACCATCTGGAGGTCGTCATGAACGGCCAGAACCCGGCACGTGCGTGCCACGAGATCCCGTCTGCCTCGCCCGGCGACTGTCGACAGAGGTTTTAACGCCCGCTCGGCAGCGGCTGCCAGCTCACTGCCGCGCTGCGTGATCTCACGCCGCATCGTCTCGCTCGGTTCCAGGACATCCAGAACCGAACTCAGGTACGTCTGAAAGGCCCGTACCTGGCCGACTAACTGCACCTGCGCCTGACGCACGTCCTCGAGGGCGTGCAGCGCCGGCGCCGCGGGGTCACCCCCGGCCAGCGCCTGGCGGTCTACCAGCAGGTGCGCCGCCTGGAGTTCCAGGGCCTCCCACTGCTGGAGGCGCTCCTGGCTGCGCAGGTACAACTCGGCGTACCGACTGCGCAACTGCTCCAGGTCGCGGTTCGCCTTGTCCAGCGAGGCCTGCAACGCTACGACGCGTTTCTCAGCCGCCTCGCGGGCCAGACGCAGCTCCTGCTGCACCGCCTCGGCCCCCGCCGCCGGCGGCTCCTGAGCCGCAGACAGTAAGGCCGTACAAAAGCTCAAACCCCAAACTATAGCGGCGGCTGGCAGGGCTGTCCAACCGGCAGTGGAGTTTTTCATGGTCGTCACTCCTTGGCAGGATGAGGGCGGGCCGCCGGGTCGGGCTGGACCGCGCGGCCGGGGGGCAGTTCCAGGCCGGCCTGGACACGGGCCCGCTCGAGGGCCTGGCGCAGGTCGTCGCGGCCCGGGTTGGCCGCGACCGCGCGCGCGAAGAAGGCGGCGGCGCGAGCGTAGTCGCCGCGGCCGGCATGGAGCACGCCGAGGGCGGCGAGGGCCTTGTCGTCGCGCGGCCGCAGACGCAGGACCGCCGCCAGCTCGCCCTCGGCCGCGGCCTCGTCACCGCCGCGCAGCAGGAGGATGCCGAGGTTGAGGCGGGCACTGGCGTGGGTGCGGTCGCGTTCCAGGGCTTGCCGGTAGGCGTCGGCCGCCGCCGCGGGCTCGCCGAGGCGCTCGCGCAGGACGCCGAGGTTGTACCAGACCTCGGCACCGGCGTCGGTCCTGGCCGCGGCCGCGGCCAGGAGCTCGCGCGCCTCGGCGGTGGCACCGCCGGCGGCCAGCGCGATGGCCAGGTCGACCCGGGCGGCAAGGCGGTCCGGGTCGCTCGCCACGGCCTGCCGCAGGGCCGCCGTGGCCTCCTCCAGGTGGCCCTGCTCCTGCAGGATGTTGCCGAGGAGGTGATGCAGCGCCGCCGAGCCTGGCTCGCCGGCCAGGCCGTAACGCACCAGATGCTCGGCGGCCGGGAGGTCGCGCACCCGCCAGGCCGCCTCCGCCAGGAGCACCACCGCCTCGCCCTCGGCCGTCGGCAACGACGGCGCCGGCACCGCGTAGGCCAGCGCCAGGCCCGCCACCGCCAGGACCAGCGCCTGCAGCCAGGTGCGCCGGTCGTGCCGACGCCAGCACCGCCACAGGCCCTCGCACGACAACGCCGCGGCGCCGAGGAGCGCCGGGGTCATCATCAGGCGGTACCGCCCGCTGGTCACCAGGAGCGCCAGCGCCGCCGTCGTGCACAGCGGCACCCACAGAAAGGGCGCCAGGTGACGCCGCCGACAGCGCCGCAGCGACCAGGCCGCCAGCGCCAGGGGGCCGACGAAGCCGAAGCGCAGCAGGGGCAGGCGCATGAAGGGGGTCTGGTACTGCACGATGGGCAGGTCGGCACCGCTCGGCAGATCGGCGCCGTTCCAGGTCAGCGCCGCCTTGCGCCACACCAGCCAGGCCGCCCGCAGCGGCTGACGCCGGACAAAACGCGCCACCTCGCCACGGAAGTAGCGCCGGGCCTCGGCCTCACTGCGGGCCCCGGCGAGGTACGGCCGCCGCACCAGCGCCTCGTAGGCCGGACCCGGGCGGACGTTGCAGGTGCCATCGGCGTCGGGGTTGTTGCCGATATACAGGTTCAGCCCGCTGTGCGCCTGGATCAGGACCAACTCGCCGCTCACCTGGGCGTGACGCCACGTCACCGGCAGCACCGGCAGGACCAGCAGCCCCCCGAGCGCCGCCGCCGATACCGTCAGACGACGCGCCCGGTACTGCCGACGCAGACACCACAGGCTCCACCCTGCGAAGGGCACCGAGATGGCCAGGGTCAGGGGGTGCGTGATCGCCGCCAGGCCACCCAGGAAGGCCCCCGCGCCCAACGGCCAGAACCGCAGCGGACCGCGGCCGCCCGGGCGGTGCGCCAAGGCCCAGCACAGCAGCATCCCCGCCATCAAGGTGACCGCCAGAGACTCGCTCAGGAGCTCGGCGCTGTAGTAGATCAGGGGCTGGTACAGCGCCCAGAACAGCGCCGCCAGAAACGCCGCGCGGCGGTTGACCAGACGCCACAGCGCCGCGACCACACAGACCAGGCCGACCAGGTCCAGGCCGAGCTGCAGGAGACGCACCCACGGCAGGCTGACGCCGGTCAGGGCGTAGGCCCCGGCCAGCCAGTACGCATACAGCGGCGCGTGGATCGGCAGTTCGGTCCAGAGCAACTCGCCGGAGAGGATCTGCCGGGCCCAGCGGTCGTACTCGACGACGTCCGCACCGACCGGCACACGCCCCGCCGGCAGGGCGACGTACTGCAGCCAGTAAAGCAGCCGCAGAAGCACCGCCAGAAGACCCAGCGCCATGACCGCCTGAACCAGGCGCCACAGACGCTGAAGCCGACCCGGCTGGACCGATTGTTCGTCGTCGCAGACCACGCCGATGCCCTTCTGCCTGACGACCGACGCCCAGGCGCCGACCGCAGAGTCCCTGCGCGCGTGTTAACTAAGGAATGGCTAATATAGGCCCTGCCCGCCGTCCTGCCCCGCACCTGGGATCGCCACGCTCCCGAGTGGCGACCGCCTCGCCCTCGACACCGCCCGCCTCAAAGCCCTGGCGCGTTTCGGGGCCGCGGGGGTACCAGGGCCGCGGGCCGCGGGCCTTGGGCTCGGGACACGGACCGGCACGGACCCACACGGACCGGCACGGACGGGCCTTGCCGGCTCCGGCGTCGGGCGTTCGGCGTTGGGCGTTCCCCCTGCGTGCGCTTCTCCTCCGCCTTCCCTTCCGCCTTCTCATCCCGATCCGTGTCCATTCGTGTCCATCCGTGGTTCTCCTCTCCCCATCCCCGTGCCTGGGCGTTCGGCGTTGGGCGTTCGGCGTTGCCTCGCGCGCCCCGTCTGACCCGTCTGACCCGTCTGAGGCTTTCCCTTCGCCATCCGGCCTTTCCTCGGCCGCGGCCGGCCTGCGGCCGGGGCCAACCTCGCGGCGCCGGCCAATCGTGGCGGGCTGGCAGGCGTTACAGGACTGATGGCCGCGAACGGCGCGGCCCGAACGGGGGCGACCCGACGGCGCCCCGGAGAACGAGGACAGTCATGGCCACGGCGGAGCCTGAAGCGACCGCGGCGGCGCA
>JAGVUW010000044.1 GCA_019136035.1 Verrucomicrobiota bacterium
TCGGTGAGATTCAGGGTGGTGGCGATCAGTTGGGCCACATCGACGGTCGCATTGGGGCCAAAGTAGACGCCATTAGGGTTAACGAGGTAGAAGATACCGTTAGCCTGGAGGGCGCCGAGGATACGCGACGGGTCGCTGCCGACGACGCGTGCCAGCATGGCGGCCTGCGCCGAGGGCTGGTCGATGTAGACGCCATAGCCCTGGCCGATGCTGAAGCTCTCCCAGTTAATGATGGCGCGGTCGCTGCCCTGGGCGATGTTCATCGCCTGGCCCTGGACGTCAATAGCGACGTTGCCGTGGATGATGGACGGGCCGGACGGCAGGTTCCCGGCGAAGCCTGCCGGGCCGAAGAGGAGCATGGCGCTCACGAAGGTACTGACCGCTTTGAGGAGCGGCGACGTCCGCGTTCTGAGCACTGGCCTGTTCATACGTCTCCCCTTTGCCTTGGTCCTGGTGTTGTCGTATGTGATGGTAGACTGATGGCTGTCGTGGGTAGCTGGCGCTTGCTTCATGGTGTGCACCCCCGCCTTCTGTGGTGCTATCCAGTCAGGGCTCATCCCGTGTGACTAGAACTGTACCTGGAGCGACAGGTGGAAGCGCCCGCTGCTGGGCGTGTCTTCGGTGGTGTCTTCCAGGGGGTAGCCGTAATCCAGGCGCATCTGGGAGTACTTGGTGAAGCCGAGGCGGAGGCCGGCGCCGACGCTGGCGAGGGTCTCGCTGTCCATGACGCCCGGGAGGGGCTCTTTGTTCTCGAGCCAGCCGAGGTCACTGAAGACGACGAACTGGAGGCGGTGCTGCTGCCAGGCTTCGGGGTTGGCGTCGAGGAAGTCCTGGGACTTCTTGAGGCCGGGGATGAAGTTCGAGAAGAGGGGTGTGCGCAGCTCGATGGTGGCGGTGACGGCGTTGTCGCCGGCGACCTCGGCCTCCTCGTAGCCGCGGACGCTGTTGGCGCCCCCGAGGCTGCGGCGGACGGGCGGCGGCAGGGAGTCGCCGGAGAACTGGCCGTCGGCGCGCATGAAGACGGTCCACTTGCCGGGCTGGTCTTCGCCCTTGAAGAAGCGCTGGAGGCGTGCCAGTTGGAAGCGTGCCAGGGCGAAGTCGCCGTCGGTGAAGCCGGTGCCGCCCTCGCCGATGAACTCATCCTTGGTGCTGCTGCCGTAGTTGCCGGCGAAGTTGGCCATGGCGGTGATGCTGGCGAAGTTGCGTCCGCCGAGGCTGTCGAAGACGCGGCTGGAGTAGCCGAAGGTGGCGCTGGGCATGGAGAGGCGGAGGCGGCGGTCTTCCCAGGTGAAGCCGGCGATTTCCTGTTCGTTCTCCCAGTACTGGTAGAGCCATCCGAGGCTCAACTGGGTGCGGTAGCGGGGGGTTTCCTCGAGGACGCGGGTGAACTGTGCGCCGGCGAAGTGTCCACGGCCGCGGATATCGAGCTGGGGCAGGACGTCTTCGATATCCGAGTCACTGAGGCCGGCGTAGATATTCATGCTCCAGCGGTCATCGAGGGGGAGGAAGTAGGCCGCGGAGTAGGCATTGACATCGCTGACATCGGGGCTGGTGAGCCACTCGACGGTGAGGACGTCATCATGCTTGGTGAGATTGACGTGCTGGAGGCTGGAGCGGATGCGCCAGTCGCTGGTGTCATCGGTGCCGGTATTGGAGATCTCGAGGGCGCCATGGATGGGCAGGCTGTCTTCGACCTCAAGGTCGGCATCGACGACGCGCCGGCCGTCCTGGATAGAGGGCCGGAGTTTGGCGTCGATATTGAGGTCAGGGCGGGCATTGAGGTCGAAGAGGTCGCCATGGACGCGGGCGTAGTTGAAGCGCGCGCCGTCCTGATCGGCGAGGGCGTTGATGATCTGCTTGGCGGAGTAGTGGCGGTTGCCCTTGACGGTGATGGTGCCGAGGGGGCCGCAGTCGACCTTGGCGAGGAAGATACCGGTGGACCAGATGCGGGTGGGGAAGGTGACCTTGGCGAAGACGTAGCCCTTCTCGTGGAGGGCCTTGGTCAGGCGGCCGTGGAACTCGTTGATCTCGGTGGGTGTGACCGAGGCGAAGGTGATGTAGGAGGCCCATTCCTTCCAGACGTCGAGATCCTCGGCGATGTCCTTATCACCGGCGAGCATGGCGACATCAAACTGGAGGGCCTCGCCGGCGGGGGCGATATCGGCGACGGCGGCTTCGGGGACGGTGAGGCGCTGATCGCCGCGGAGGACGGGGGCAGGTTCGGGGGCGGCCGGGGGTGCCCAGGGGGCGGGTTCGCTGACCTGCGGGGTATGGGCAAAGGCGCGCGGGGTGACGGCAGCGGGCTGCTGGCGGGCGGCCTCGAGTTCAGCGGCGGCGGCCTGTTCTTCCTTCTTCTTGGCGGCGGCGACCTTCTCGGCGTCGCTGAGGGCGTCGGCGGCCTTGCGGCGGGCCTTGGCATCCTTGGCGCGTTCGAGATCCTCGGCGCGTTGGGTGACCACGGCCTCGGCCTGGGCCTTACCGGCCGTCGCCTGTTCGACCTTCTGCTCGAGGGGTGCGAGGTCGGCGGCGGGCGCGGGGGCGGCGGGTGCCGGTGCCGCTTCGACGACGGCGGGTGCCGGTGCGGCGACGGCGACGGGGGCCGCGACGACGGGGGCCGCGGTTACGGCCGGGGTGGCATCAGCGGCGGCCTTGGCGGCCTTGGCGGCTTCTTCAGCGGCGGCCTTAGCGGCCTTAGCGGCCTCTTTGGCGTCTTTGGCGGCGGCCTTGGCGGCGGCCTTCTCCTCGACCTGGCGCTGTTCCCAGGCGGCGAGTTCGTCTTTCTGACGGGCCGTGAGGTCGGTATGAGCAGCGGTGGCCTTGGCGACCTCACCGCGGAGGTTATCGACCTGGGCGGTCGTGCGGGCGACATCGGCCTCGAGGGCAGCGCGCTCGGTGGTGGCGGTGTTGATGGCTTCCTGCTGGCGGCGGACCTTGGTGCTGAGGCTGCCCTTGGCGCGCGCGGGAGCGTCCGCGAGCTTCGCTTTGAGTTTGGCGAGTTCGGCGGTAAGCTCGGCCTCGTCGGCAACGGCCTCCTTCAGGGCCGCGGCCTGCTTGGCGAGGGCCTTTTCGGCGGCTTTGAGGGCATCCTCAGTGCGTTCGACGGTGGCGCGCGCGGCGGCCACCTCGGCATCGGGTATGAGGGCGGCTGAAGCGCCGCCGCAGGTCATGAGGACGACCGCCATGCCGAGGGCCAGGACCCTCGACCACCGCGGCTGGAGAGCACCCTTGCGTCCTGTGGTACGCGCCATGGCCGTCATGCCTCCTCCTTCGCCCGCTTGGAGCGCTGCGTTGCCGCCCGTCCCTGCGATGGCTTCTGCTTTGTTGCCCGATTCGTATGTGAACGCGATCATAGGTATCTCGGCGCTCCGTCGTCTGCGCGGTTCACGCGCAACCAACCCAAAACACAACCAGGACCGCGCGGGAGCCCGCGGTATCCTGTCGGCGTCTGCTGTTATGACCTCTGGCTGGTCTCTCTTGGGCTCCTGCTGCAGGCACACCGCCCCTGGGACGCCCCAGTTCGGCTACAGGCATGGGTCCAGCGGCCACGGAACCTGGGATGGCTATGGAGTATTCGGCGGGGCAGAAGGCTGCTTGAGCTCATGGTAGGGGCGAAAGCCCCCGGCAAATGCGATGGGTTCGGAGCAACCTCGTCCCGCCGCAGCCCCCATCCGGAGGGCTGTTTGATCTCCTGTGTCTACCGTAACGCCAAGCAATCCGGACGAACCGTCGCGCCTTGCATTGCGTCTCGTTCAGGAGTCCTAACCGGACCTCCGCGAATCCATCTTCCCTATAAGGTGGGTATCGCGGCCTCAACTCTTTGGGTCCTACAGTAGCACCGATTCGAGACCTAATGCAAGCCTACACTGGGTTTTTTCGGGATTTCGCGGGGGGCGGTGCTCAGGGCGGCATTGCCGGTGGGGCGGGGCTCGCCGGGGCGTTTCCACATGGATGACTTTTTCCTCGCCGGTGCGACGGGGTCACGGAGTTGAGGCGGGCGGTAGCGGCCGGCTACCCGGGAAAGAGGGGTATGCGGGAGGCGGTGGGACCGGGTCGGTGCGGGGACACGGGGGACACGGGGGACACCGGGGACACCGGGGACACTGGGGACACGGGGCACACCGGGGAGCCGTCGGTGTGCCTTGGTGCCGGGGCGGCTTGGTGGGAGCCGTTCCGCGGCGACGTCCGGCGGGTTGCCGGTGTGATGTGCGCGGGCGTGGGCCGGTACGCATTGACACGTCCGTCCTGGGAAGCGAAGTTTGTGGCGCGTCGTCGGCCGTGGTGGTGCGTGCAGGATCAGGAGGATGGTGATTGTATGCCAGGCAGGGAGCTGATTCAGAGTGTCTTGAGGGCAACGGACATCCTTGAGGTGCTGTCGTCGGCACCGGGCGGCCTGAGTCTGGGGGATCTGTGCGATCGTCTGGGGCTGAAGGGTCCAACAGTGCACAACCTCTTGCGGACGTTGATGTCGCGGCGTCTGGTCGAGCGTCAGGCGTCGCCGGTGCGATACCGGCTCGGGGCGCGTCTGGGCGAGCTATCGGCGCGGCAGGAGCATCTGGGTCTGGACCGTCAGTGTGAGGACTTGTTGCGCGCCGTCGTGGTAGGGGGCACGGCCGAGGCGGTTCACATGGCTCGTCAGGCAGCGGGTGAGGTGGTGGTCGTGTTGCGTCTGGACGCCTCACGGCCGCATCTGGCGGAACGTCCGGCAGCGCGGGCCCTGCATCCGTATGGGAGTTGTGCCGCGCTGGTGTTCCAGGCCTACGCGAGTCGTGCCGAGGTCGAGTCCTATCGTCGGGCGCATCCATTTGCGGTCTTTGCGGGGGCGCTGTGGTCTTCCGAGGCAGCTCTGGAAGAGGAGCTCGAGCGCATTCGTGCGGGCGGGTACTGTGTGCAGGCCACGGCGGAGGCCTTGCGGGTTGGGGTTCCGTACGTGGGTCGTCGCGGCCAGCTCGAGGGGATGCTCGGGGCATCGCGGAGCCTCGATGGCGCGCGCGCTCGCGGTGGCGTCGACGTCAGCCAGGGCGATGGGGCGGGAGTTCTGGTGGAGGCCTTGCAGGACTGTGCGCGGCGTCTGGCGCTGACGTCGGGGTACAGCGTCGAGGCATGAAGCCCGTCGCGGCAGCGGGCGGACCGTGGCTGGGCGGTCACCCGACAAGGAGGAGGTCTGAAGGCGGTTCGGGATAGGGGGGACGTGCCATGAAGATCCCAGCGTATTGGGCCAAGGGCTGTTGGAGCGGTCTCGACCGTCGGGGCAAAGAGATCCGCGTTGAAGCCTGGGGTTGGTCCGGCGAGAGTCGCGAGGCGGCGCGGGTGCGGGGTGAGGAGCGGGCGCGGCGGGCCTGTGAGCGTCTGCGGCGTGGGGATCCGGGCGACGGTGCGGGTTCCTATGGTTACCTCGACGCGCCCTGGCGCGAGGAGGTCCTCCAGGAAGTGCGTGTTGGCAACGAGGTCGTCGCGGTCCTCACGCGAAACCGCTACGGGTCGATCGTGCTCAACGCGGCGCGTGTGTGTTTCGTGGATGTACGAGGGGAAGGCGGCGGGGTTTGTGGCATGTCGCCTGGTGGAGTCGCTGGGTTCGCAGGCGGCCTGGTCGGACCTCCTTGCGGTGGTGGTAGCGACGCACGATGCCATGGCCTGTGGTGATGGTGGCCGCGCCCTGGCGTGAGCCTGCCGGCGGACCTTCGGGGAGCGTCGCGACCGATCTTCGGCCTTGCCCGATGCGGCGTCCGGACGCCGGGGACTCGGCTCATCTGAGACACCGCGTGGGGATGCGACCCCCGCGTAGGGGATCTCACCGCAGTGGACGCGGAGGATGGGGTGGCGAGCGAGCGGAGCGGTGTCTCGCCCGGCCCCATCCGGCGCTCCCGAGCGCCGGGGATGTGGCTGTAGCGGGGTGCCGTGGGGGGATGGTCGGGGCGGCGAGATTCGAACTCGCGACCTTCTGGTCCCAAGCCAGACGCGCTGGCCAGACTGCGCTACGCCCCGACGGGAAGTGAACCGGAAACCCCGTACTCTAGCCTGCCAAGGGACGCGCTACAATGCGGGCGGTAGGGCGAACGCAGGGACTGAGGTGCAGTGGGGGGCTGACCTGTCGGACCTGTCTGACCTGTCGGACCTGTCTGACCTGTCGGACCTGTCTGACCTGTCGGACCTGTCTGACCTGTCTGACCTGTCTGACCTGTCTGACCTGTCTGACCTGTCTGACCTGTCTGACCTGTCTGACCTGTCGGACCTGTCTGACCTGTCTGACCTGTCGGACCTG
>JAGVUW010000168.1 GCA_019136035.1 Verrucomicrobiota bacterium
GCGGCGTCGTGGATGCGGCTGCAGTCCGTCTCGGTCATTGCTCTGGCACAGCCATGCGGTGTCATGGGACCGCCCCCGGTTCGTTCGCCGGCGCCGTCAGGCACGATTCACGCTAAGACGCGGCCGCTTTCTTCGCCTTCGTGGTCAACGACCATGAAGTCATAAGCTACGGCAGGAGATTCATGGTTTGTATTGGAGAATCGTGCATTTATGTGTAATATCCTACGGATCGCCGCAGGAAGCCCGTGGTCAGGAGTCAGGCGCAGTGAGAACCAGTCCTCGACCGCCGCTGTGGACCGACGCCTTCTGGGCGGCCGTGAACCCCGCGGTGGCCATCGTCGGATTCCAGCGCACTGAGCCGGGCTGGCTCAGCCAGCCTACAGACTTCATTCAGCCCGACTTTGACATCTGGTATGTGGCCTCAGGCCGGGGCGCGGTGCGGGTCGATGGAGCCTGGCATGACTTCGGCGCCGGGGACCTGCTGTGCCTCAAGCCCGGCAGCCGGTACCAGCGCGAGCGGACCGATGACGCGAACCCGTTCCAACTGTACTACACGCACATCCTGCCGTTCGGCTCGCCGGATCATGCCTTTAACGACGGTCTGGCAGCCGCCTGGCCGTTACGCCTGTCGGTCCCACATCGGCCCGAGTTCCTGCGGCTGTTCGTTCAGTTGTTCGAGGCCCATGTGACCCGCCCGACGCCGGGGGCGCTGACTGTGAAAGGTCTGGCGCTGCAGGTCCTCGACGCGGTGTTTGACGAACTGCAGCACTCGCCGAGGCGGCGGCAGCCCGGGACGCACGAGGGCCTGCGCAAGGCAAAGGCACTCATCGAATCCGCCTTCGCCGACCCGCTGACGGTGTCCGACATCGCGGCGGCCAGCGGCCTGTGCGCCAGCCATCTCTCCGCCCTGTTCAGCCGCCAGCTCGGGGTCTCCCCCTTTGAGTACCTCATCCGTGTCCGGATTCGCGAAGCCAGGCTTCTTCTCGCTCGCGGCCTGCGGGTGAAGGAGGTCGCCCAACGGACAGGCTTCCATTCGCAGCAGTACTTCTGCCGGCAGTTCCGTCAGCGCACCGGCCAGGCACCGACGGATTTCGCCCGACAGAGCCGCTGGCGCAACCAGCCCCCACCGTCCGGGCGCCCGTCTCTTCCTGCGTAGAAAGTGTCGGCCTGCGGGGCAGTCCGCCGTGCCGCATCGGCCAGCAACCGGCCTGAAGCGCAGCCGCGCGCGGCCAGCGCGAGGGTGGCGCGGCCAGAGCTTCCTTCCCTGGCCTGGATGCAGGCGGCCATCGGGTCGTGGACAGGCAGGCTCAGACAGGCCTCGACCGCAGAGGACTCGGAGGAACGCAGAGGGTGGAGGCCAATGCGGTGAGCGAAGCCGGGCCTGGTCGAATCCGCCTGTGAAGCATGCCTGGCACACGAACCGCAGAAGCCCGGCCACCGGGAGGGCGTACAGGTCGTGCTGCCGGTCGACGACGACGTCAACGGCCCCCAGTCTGATGGACGCCATCGAGAGTAAGGCCCGTCGGCTATGGGCGTCCCTCTGCGCCCCTCTGCGTCCTCCGCGGTGGCACAACGGCTCCCCGCCGCGAGGACCCATCGGCGGTGCCTGGTGCGTTCGCGGGAGTCTCGCATGTCCGATCCTGTGTCTGCGGGAACCCGTTGCCCCCTTGGGTGCCCCTCCCGCGCCCCCGCCGCCCACGACGAGCGCCGAAAGGCCGTTTTGCGCTTGGATTGGTACCCGGGACGGGATTCGAACCCGTACTTCCCATAGGGAAAGCAGATTTTAAGTCTGCTGCGTCTGCCATTTCGCCACCCGGGCAGGGCTGCGCCGCGGCGGTGCCGTCGCGCGGCCTGGTCATACTGTGCCGAGCCGAGGCGCCGGGCGCAAGCGGCGCCCGGGGCGCGGGAGCCGATCGGGGTATCGGCCTCTCTGGGTAGCGGGCATCGGGCCACACGGACGGGCATGGACGCGCACGGACTCGCACGGACGGACCTGTCGTGGGTTTTGCCCGCAACCCAGGGGGTCGGGGGTCGAGGGAGCCGTCCTCGGGGGTCGGGCCTCGGGAGTCGGGAGTCCGCCCCCACCGACGCACGGTTGTCCTCATGGGAGTCCGGAGTCCGCCCCCACCGACTTACCGTCCACCGACGCACCGACGCACGGGCGTACGCGACCTCTTCCCCTCTTCCCCTCTGCGTTACTCTGCGTCCTCTGCGGTGGCATCTCCTCCGTGCGACCGGGGCGCGCCGCGCGGGGTCGTGTGGACAGGCTCGGCGCGGTTGGCTACGGTATGGCGTCGCGTGCGGATCGGCGACCCGGCAAGCGGGGGCTCGTGGCGCGTATGGCGAATGCGGTTGAGCGGGTGGCGGTCCTGGGCGGCCGGGGCATGCTCGGCAGCGAGGTCGGCGCGGTGTTGCGCGCGGCGGGCTACGCGGTCCGTTCGTACGACCTGCCCGAGTGTGACGTGACCGTCCCGTCGGCCCTCGAGGCGGCGCTGGCGGGTGTCACGGCGGTGGTCAACTGCGCCGCCTTCACGGCGGTCGACGCGGCCGAGTCGCAGGCGTCGCGGGCGATGGCGGTGAATGCCGAGGCCCCGGGTGTCCTCGGGCGCCTGGCGGCGCGTCGCGGGATCTACGTGCTGCATGTCAGCACCGACTTCGTGTTCGATGGCGCGCTGGACCGGCCCTACCGCGAGGACGACGAGGCGCGGCCGCTGAATGTCTATGGCGCCAGCAAGTTGGCCGGCGAGCGGGCGCTGGCGGCCGCGGGCGGTGCGCAGGCGACGGTGCGGGTGCAGTGGACCTACGGGGCGGCCGGGGCGAACTTCGTCAGCCGCTTCCTGGAGCGCGCCTCGTCGACGACCGACCTGATGATGGTGGCCGACCAGGTCGGGGCGCCGACCTGGACCGGCGATGTTGCCGCGGCGCTGGCGCACCTCCTGGCGCGTCGCGCCACGGGTCTCTTTCACTACGCCGCCGCGGGTGCGGCGACGCGCTACGAGGTCGCCGCGGCGATTCTGGCGTTGCGTGGCCTCTACGGTCGGCGCCTCGAGGCCTGCCGCACGGCGGATTTTCCGGCCGCAGCGCGGCGGCCGCTGAACTCGCGGTTTGACTGCAGCCGCATCGACGCCATGGGCGTGCCGGCGCGGCCGCCCTGGCGCGAGGCCCTGGCGCGCTTTCTGGAGACGACGGCCTGAACGTGTCGACAGGCGAGGCCCGGGCGGCAGGGCCTGAGCCGATGTGAGGATGACCCGACCATGGCGACACAGACCCTCCTGGTAACCGGCGGCGCCGGCTTCATCGGCAGCAACCTCGTACGCTTCCTGCTGGCCGAGACCGACGTGCGCGTGGTGATCCTGGACGCGCTCACCTACGCCGGCAACCTGGCGAATCTCGCCGATTGCCTCGACTCGCCGCGGCACACCTTCGTGCGCGGCAGCATCACCAGCGCCGACCTCGTGGCGCACCTCCTGCAGGCGTACCGCGTCGACGGCATCCTGAACCTGGCGGCCGAGAGCCACGTGGACCGCTCCATCCTGAACCCGCGGGTCTTCGTCGAGGCCAACGTCGAGGGCACCCTCACCCTCCTCTGTGCGGCGCGCGCGGCGGGGGTGCGGCGTTTCCTGCAGGTCTCGACCGACGAGGTCTACGGCTCGCTCGGCCCGACCGGGGCCTTCCGCGAGGACACGCCCCTGGCGCCGAACTCGCCCTACAGCGCCAGCAAGGCCTCGGCGGATCTGCTGGTGCGCGCCTTCCATCAGACCTACGGCATGGACACGGTGACGACGCGCTCCAGCAACAACTACGGCCCCTGCCAGTTCCCCGAGAAGCTCATTCCGCTGATGATCCTGCGGGCGCGCCGGGATCAATCCCTGCCGGTCTACGGCGATGGCCTGAACGTGCGCGACTGGCTCTACGTGCGCGACCACTGCACGGCCCTGTGGGCGGCCTACACGCGGGGCGAGGCGGGGGCGGTCTACACCATCGGCGGCGGCTGCGAGAAGACCAACCTCGAGGTGGTGCGGGCCGTCCTGCGGGAACTCGGCAAGCCTGATAGCCTGATCGAGTTCGTGGCGGATCGTCCCGGGCACGACCGGCGCTACGCCATCGACGCCGGCCGGCTGCGCCGTGACCTCGGCTGGCGGCCGGCGGTCGACTTCGACGCCGGCATCGCCGCGACGGTGCGCTGGTACCTCGAACACGAGGACTGGGTCAAGCAGGTGGCCTCCGGTGACTACCTCCACGCCTACGAGCGGCTCTACGGCCCGGGCGGCAGCGCCGCCAGGACAGCCGGCGGGGGGGCGCGATGAAGGTCCTCCCCACCCGCCTGAGCGGCGTTATGGTCATCGAGCCGCGCTGTCACACCGACGAGCGCGGCTGGTTCGTCGAGAGCTGGGACCGTCGGCGTTTCGCGGCGGCCGGCCTGGACACCGACTTCGTCCAGGACAACCACTCGCTGTCGCGGCGCGGCGTCGTGCGCGGCCTGCACTACCAGGCGCCGCCGCGGGCGCAGGCTAAGCTGGTGCGCTGCACCGCCGGGCGCATCTGGGATGTCGTCGTCGACATCCGCCACGGCTCGCCGACCTACGGGCAGTGGGACGCGGTCGAGCTCGACGCCGCGTCACAGCGGATGGTCTGGGTGCCGGTCGGCTTCGCGCATGGCTTTGCCGTGCTCTCCGAGCAGGCCGAGGTCCAGTACAAGTGCAGCGACCACTACGCTCCGGAGGCCGCCGTCGGGATCCGCTGGGACGACCCGGCCCTCGGCATACCCTGGCCGGTACGCGAGCCGGTCCTCTCCGAGCAGGACCGCCGTCACCCGCCGCTGGCGGCGCTGCCGAGGCATTTCACCTATACGCCCTGAAACGGATGGCATGAGACGCCGCCGCCCGGCGGCAGGATCAGGAGGACGGCATGGAGACGCGAGTCTGGCCCGAGGACAACGGCGGGGCGCTGCTGCGCGAGAGCCTGAAGCTGGAGGCACGCCGCTGGAACCGGCGGCATCTGGTGCCGGCCACGGCGAGCGACTGGGCCGCGCTTCGTGAGGGCCTGCACCGGCGCATCCTCGAGGCGGCCGGGCTCCAGCCCGAGCCGGAGCGGCCGCCCCTCGACGTCGTCGAGCATGGCACCATCGCCCTCGACGGCTACCGCATCGTCAAGCTCTCCTACTGCAGCCGGCCGGGCCTGCGCGTCACCGGAAACCTCTACGTGCCCGACGGCACGGGGCCCTTCCCGGGGGTCCTCGGCACGCATGGTCACTGGTCGCAGGGCAAGATCGCGGCGCGGGTGGCCTCGCGCGGGCATGTCCTGGCACGCCAGGGCTTTGTGACCCTCATCGTCGACGCCTTCGGCTCGGGTGAACGCGGCACGCAACCGGGCCAGTACGAGTACCACGGCGCCCAGATCGGCGCGGGGCTCCTCAGCCTCGGCGAGACCCTCCTCGGCGCCCAGGTCTGGGACAACCAGCGCGGCCTCGACCTCCTGCAGAGCCTGCCCATGGTCAACCCGGAACGCCTCGGCGTCACCGGCGCCAGCGGCGGCGGCAACCAGACCATGTGGCTGGCGGCGCTCGACCCGCGCATCCGCGCCGCGGTGCCGGTGGTCTCCGTCGGCACCTTCGAGTCCTACATCGCCAACCCGAACTGCATCTGCGAGGCCCTCCCCGGCGGGCTGACCCTGACCGAGGAGTGGGCCGTCCTGGCCCTGACCGCGCCGGGGGCCCTCCTCATCCTCAACGCCCTGCGCGACTCCAATGCCGCCTTCCAGGTCAGCGAGATGATGCGGTCCTTCCAGCGCGCCCAGGAGATCTACCGCCTCCTCGGCTATGCCGACCGCCTCGACTGCCGCGCCATCGACCTCACCCACGGCTACTGGCCCGAGATGCAGCGCCACATGCTCGGGTGGTTCCGCTACTGGCTCAAGGGCGAGGGCACCGGCCGGCCCTGCGAGATCCCGGCGGCCGTCGAGCTGCCGGAGGCCGACCTGCTCTGCTTCCCAGACCACCAACGGCTGCCCGAGGTCGCCTCGATTACCGCCTACGCCAGCGCCCGCGGCCCGCAGCTCCGGCGGGCGGCGCTGGCACAGAACGCGACGGCCGCGGCGCGCCGTCACGACCTCGCCGCACGCCTCGGCGTCGACCTGACGGCGCCGGCCGCCTACCAGAGCGGCCGACGCGCTGCCGGCCTGGGCGCCGGACGGCATCTGGAGCGCTTCACCCTTGAGGGCCCCCGCGGCGCCCTGCTGCCCTGCCTG
>JAGVUW010000818.1 GCA_019136035.1 Verrucomicrobiota bacterium
CATGCACAGCCAGACGCAGTCGAAGCCGACCATGCCGATGAGCTCGACCAGGCGCGGATCGCCGAAGTTGGTCTTGGTCGAGAAGGCCGGCTTGCCGGCGCGCAGCTTGCGCAGGACCCGGCTGGGACGCATACCGATCGCTGCCATGGTCGCTCCTCCGAGGGTCATTCCCCGCCGACGGGACCGGGGCTGCTCAGACGCCGCTGAAGGCGCTGAAGCCGCCGTCGATGGCCACGACGGTGCCGGTGACAAAGCCGGCGCCGGCGTCGCTGCACAGCCAGAGCAGGGCGCCGCTGAGGTCCTCGGGGGCGCCGTAACGGCCCATCGGGGTGTGCGCCATGATGGTCTTGCCGCGCGCCGTCATCGAGCCATCGGCGTTGGTCAGCAGGCCGCGGTTCTGGTCGGTGAGGAAGAACCCGGGGGCGATGGCGTTGACGCGGATGCCGACCTCGCTCATGTGGACGGCCAGCCACTGGGTGAAGTTGCTGACGGCGGCCTTGGCGGCGCTGTAGGCCGGGATCTTGGTCAGGGGCTTGAAGGCATTCATGCTCGAGATATTCACCACCACGCCCTTGCCGGCGCGCGCCATGTCGCGGGTGAAGACCTGGGTCGGCAGGAGGGTGCCGAGGAAGTTCAGGCCGAAGACGAACTCGATGCCCTTGGGGTCGAGGTCGTAGAAGGACTTGAAGCCCTCCTGGGTGCTGTCGAGGTCAGCCTGGGCCAGGCGTTCCTTCGAGGTGGTGCCGAGCGGGTGATTGCCGCCGGCGCCGTTGATGAGGATATCGCAGGGGCCGAAGGCGGCGCGGACGGTCTCGCAGGCCGCCTGCAGGCTGGCGCGGTCGAGGACATTGCAGGCCACGCCCATGGCGGTGAAGCCCGCCGCCTTGATCTGGTCGGCGACCTTGTCGGCGGCCTCCTTGCGCAGGTCGAGAATGGCCACCTTCGCACCGCATTCGGCCAGGGCCAGGGCCATGCTGCCGCAGAGGATGCCCCCGCCGCCTGTCACCACCGCCGTCTTGCCCGCGAGATCGACCTTGAACGGTACTGCCATGATCCTGTCCTCCGTTGTCAGCCAGCAGCGGTGGCGCCGCCGATGGATGGTTGATGGTCGGGCCTAATATCGCCCGCCGTCGGCAAAAGCCAACGCCGCCAGGGTCGTGGGCAAAGGGGGTGACCGGGCAAGAGAGGGGCGGAGCGATCCGGCCGATCCGGCCGACCGGTGGAGGCTTCCGCATCGCCCGACCCTGGCCCCTCGGGGCCTGGGAGCGCCGAGCGTGGGCCCGGCCTCTTCCCGGGCGCCGTGGACGGCGCCCGGGGGGGGGCCACGGACGGCGCCGTGGACCTCCTTGCCTCGGCGGATGGCGCCACGGGCCGAGGGGCGTATTCAGGGCCTTGTCAGGTCGAGAGGCGTACCACCAGCACCGAGCAGCCGGCCGTCACCGCGACCTCTTCGGCGACGCTGCCGAGGAGGACATGCTGCAGGCCGGTCCGGCCGGCGGTGCCGGTGACGAGGAGGTCGGCATCGAGATCGCGTGCGATTTCGACCAGGCAGCTCCCGGCCGGTCCCCAGCAGACCTTGAGGGTGCCGTTGGCGCCGAAGCGCTTGAGGGCATCGGCCAGTTGCCGTTCGGCGGCGGCCTCGACCTCAGCGGAGCGTTCCGGCGGCATGGCCAGCTCGACCATGGCGGGCTCCGTGACGCCGATGGAGGTGTAGTAGAGGCACGCCGGCTGGACGTCGACGCAGTGGACGATGGTCAGGCGGGCCTGGCGGCTGCGGGCTTCTTCGATGGCCATGGCCACCGCCGGCAGCGCCGGGTCGGAGAAGTCGGTGCCGACGACGACCTGGCCGCTACGGCTCTGCGGCCGCGCGACCAGCACTGGGCAGTGGGCGTAACGCAGGACCCTCTGGGCGACGCTGCCCAGGGGCCGGCGGCGGCCCTCGGCGCGGCCATGGCTGCCGACCACGAGCAGGTCGGCATCCCAGGTCTTGGCGCGCTTGATGATGCCGGCGTAGGGCTCGCCCTCGTCAATGACGACCTCGAAGGCCCCGGGCGCCAGGCCGGTAACGGCGGTGACGCGCTCGGTCACTGTGTCGAGGAGCTGCTCGCGGAGTTGCGGGAAGCTCAGGTCGTCGATGAGGGTCCAGGCTGGGAAGAGCGGGTTGACGGGGCGCGGTTCCGGGACGACATGGCAGACCATCAGGAGGGCCCCGGCGCTCTGGGCCCTCTCGTGGGCCTGTCGCAGGGCCTCGTCCGCCGTCATGCTCATGTCCGTGGCCACCAGCACGCGTTGGGGTTTCATGAGTGCGCCTCCCTTGTGTCGCCGTCCTTCGGCTTTGTGGCGTGATGCCGCTGTCGTCTCCGTCCCTGCTTTTTCCTGTCGTCTCCGTCCTTGCGGGTGTTGTTTCGGCCTCTGCCGCTCCGGGTTGAGTCCGGTGTCGCCGCCGCCGCGGGTCTGTCGGCGTCTGCGCGCCTCTCTCGAGGTCGGCCGGACATCTCGAGGTATCGACAGCACCGGGCCGGCGGTCGTTCCATGGTCGCGCGTGTCTGTTCTTCGGTTGGTCTCCGCCGTGTCGGCGCGGCACGCCGGCCGCGGCTGTTGCGGTCGCACACTCCATGGTATCCTGCGGCAGCCGGGAATGCAATGTCCGGCTCGTGGGGAACCTCGCGTCCCGGCGTGGTTTATGGGGTCGTGGCCAGCGTCTGCATTGCCGGGCCTGTCGACTCGGGCGCAACGCCATAGAGGCCTCGCCAGCGTCCGCCGCGCCGGGGTCGGCGGAGGTCCACCCCATCGTGCCGAATGCCAGGGTGTTGCGCGCCCGCCGCGCCGGGGTCGGCGTGGCGGGGGCGCCTTCAGGGACTACGGTACCCCCTCGGAGCGCCCGGGCGGCCGGCGTCCTCAGGGGGGCGCCCGGCCAGCGGTGGCGACAGCAGAGCGAGTCCGGCGATGGTCCGCGGTGGGCGGCGCCATCGCTTTAAGGAGAGCAGGACGACGTCATGAACGCGAAAGGCACTCTCATGATCGCGGCCATCACCGCCGCCGGCGCCGTTGCGGCATTGCCGGCGCAGGACCAGGAGCTGCTCGACCGGTACAGCATCAAGGAGGTGCGCGCCCTCGCCATCGAGACGGCGCTGGTCAGCGGCGGCCAGGCGCGGGCCGCGATTGTGGCGCCGTCGGTGGCGCCGTGGTCAGGGGCGGCGCAGCGCCTGCAGGGCGGCCTGCGCGAGATCACCGGTGTCGAGCTGCCGGTGCTGGCGGCCGAGGCCCTGCCGGCCGCGGCCTGGGAGACCGGCAATCTCGTGGTCATCGGGAACCTGCAGGCCTCGGCACCCTACGCGCGGCTGTATGGCAACTTCTTCGTCTGCGCCGACGCCGGCTACACCGGCACGGCCGGCTACGAGGTGCGGTCGGTCCACGAGCCCTTCCACAGCGGCCGGAACCTGATTGCAGTCGGAGCCCAGGCCGACGCCGGCCTCACGGCCGGGATCGACCGCCTCCTGGCGCTGTGCCGTCAGCACGGCCGCGCCGGCGAGCTGGTCCTGCCGCGGCTTCTGGAGCTCGACCTGCGGGCCGAGGGGGCTCGTGCGCCGGTGCCGAAACGCCTCGACGAGGCCGGCATCCGCGCCGGCCAGGAGGCCTACGAGGCCATCTACGCGCGTGTCGGTACCGAACGCGCCGCGGCGCACCGCGTCGCCGACGACGCCATGGCCTACCATCGCACCGGCGACGAAGGCTACTTCCAGACCTGCCGGTACGGCTTCCTCCGGCACATGCGGCACTATGCCGAGAGCGAGTACATCAACAGCGAGGGCCTCGGACGCTACGACCGCGAGTTCCGTGACAGTTGGACCTGGGCCTTCGTGGTCGCCTGGGACCTCCTCGAGGAGCACCCGTCCTGGACGCCGGCGGAGCGTCTGCAGATCACCAACCACGTCCTGCGCTGTGTGCTGGAGTGCAATGTCTACCAGGGCTGGATGAGCCCGGAGCGCATCGCCGAGTGGCGCGCCTTTACGAGCATCACGCATAACCACCACACTTGGCCAGGCCTGGCGAACCTCTTCGGCGGGTGGTACTTCCAGCGGCACTATCAGCATCCCCTGGCGGCCGACTGGCTGGCCATCGCCGAGGGCATGTTCCGCGGCTGCCGCAACAGCTCCAAGCCTTGGGAAGACAGCGCTGGCTACCAGTGGATCCCGATGTGCCACGTCATGACCTACTCGCATGCCGCCGGTGACCCGACCTACAGCCGCGACGGCCACGCCGCCGAGACCGGCAAGGTCGCCCTGATGTGCCTGGACAACCTCGGCCACGAGCCCGGCTTCGGCGATACCGGCGCCTTCACCGGCCGCTCGCGCTTCTCGAATGTCCTCAGCGCCCTCGGCTATGCCACCGGCGACGGGCGTTACCGCTGGGCGCTCGAGCGCCATGGGCTGCCCTTCCGGGGCGAACTCCACGAGCCCTGGTACACCGACGTCCCGGCGACGTCGCCGGACGACCTCCTCGGCGTGGCGGTGTCGTACCTGCCGCGGCCGCATTACGACCTCAACGGCCTCAACCCGCAGTACTTCCCCACGGCGAACGTGCCCTTCGAGGAGTCCTTCGACAAGATGACCCTGCGCGCCGGCTGGGAGCCCGAGGACGACTACCTCCTCCTCGACGGCTACTCGGGCGGCTCGCATGGCCACGAGGACTGCAATGCCATCATCAGCTACTCGGGCGCCGGCGCCCACTGGCTGGTCGATGGCGAGTACATCCGCCTGACGCCGAAGTACCACTGCATGGTGACCGTCATTCGCGACGGCGTCGCGCAGCGCAACCCGGCCATGGCCCGCCTCGACGACGCGGTGTGGTTCGGCGACGGCGCCATCTGCCGGACCACCATACCCGACTACAACGGCGTGCGCTGGACGCGTCACCTCTTCTGGCAGCCGAATGGCTTCACCGCGGTGCTCGACGAACTGGTGGCCCTGGAGCCCGGCGACTACAGCCTGCGCTGCTGCTGGCGGACCTACGGCGAGCCGGAGCTGGAGGGCGGCGTCCTGACCCTCAGCCAGGACCAGGCGCGCTTCACGCTGGAGAACCTCACCGGCGAGGCGCCCGAGGTGGTCTTCCAGAAGAACGTCGGCAACTGGCCTGTGCAGCATCTCTACCAGCGCCGCAGCCGGCGCCTGGCTGCCGGCGAGCGCGTCGTTTTCGCCAATGTCTTCGGTGCCTGGCGTGAGGGCACGCGGCCGTTCGCGGCCCGCCTGGTCGGCGCTGACCGGGTCGAGGTAGTCTCGGGCGGTCAGCGTGTGGTGCTGGGCCTGGGCGACCTCGCGGCGCCGGGGGTGCGTGCCAGCGCCGCGGCGTGGATGCTCCGCGCCGGCGATCTGCGTCTGGCCGCGGCGACGCGCCTGGCTCAGGATGGGCAGGCGGACTGGGCCGCCGCGGCGGCGGGTGCGGCCTTGCGCGTCACGGCCGGCGCCCGCCAGGCCGGCGTGGCACAGCCGACGCCGGTGGCGGGTCAGCGGCCGCTGACGGTCGTTCCGGCCGCCGCCGATGCCGCCGGGACGCCCTTCGCGGGAGCGCTCGAGGCCCTCGCCGTCGTACCGGCGGCCGGTGCCCGGTCGGGCGCTTCCGATGCCGCGCTGGCGACGCCGCCGACGGCGCCGGCGTGGTCCTTCCGCGACTTCCCGCGGGCGGCGGTGCCCCTGCGGCCGGTGCGGGTGAGCGCGGAGCCGCAGCCGCGCCAGGGCGACGTCGCGGTGCAGCGCCTCAACGACGGCCGCTACACGAACTCCGCCGTGTCCTGCGCCTTCCCGGCCGGCGCCACCGCCACGATCGAACTGGAACTGGCCGGCGCCGAGGTCGTCCGCGAGGTCCGCCTGCGGGCCTGGGAGATGAACGCCGCCTGGCAGACCCGCGACCGCGCCCTCTTCGCGCGTGCCACCGAGGGCGCCGACTGGCAGCCGGTGCCCGGCGCCTTCGCGGTGGTCGGCACCGAGCGCTGGGGTGGCAATGTCAACACCATCTACAGCCTGGCTGTGAATCAGCCGGCGCAGGCCCTGCGCGTGGTCATCACGCCGGCGACGCCCGAGGCCGCGGTCTACCTGGCCGAGGTCGAGGTGATCGGCCAGGAGACGGGCCGTCCGCCCGAGCTGACCGCGGTGGTGTCCGCCGATCTCGATGCCGATGGCCAGCCCGCGGTGGTGGTCGGCACCGCCGCTGGCGACCTGGTGGCCGTCGGCGCCG